>UQRY01000024.1 GCA_900543675.1 uncultured Mycoplasmatota bacterium | reverse complement strand
TCCGAAGATATTATACTATTATATAAGAATAAATATCAAGACTGGAATTTTTATCCGTAAATTTTTTACTTAACTTCTCGATTTCATACTAACGAGAAGTTACTTCTGAACTTTGAAGGGGGAAGGAGTAAATAAAAAATAAATCAAGGATTAGTTTACTAACTTGCTTCGTCCTTGATTTATTTTTTATTTATTTATAATATTCGTTCAAATAAAGCTTGTCTTTATTTGTTATTCTTCACACTAACTATTATAATATTTAATGTATTTTGGCTTGTAGGAAGGGAGCTTATGATGAAAGCTAAAAAATACAAACATTTATCTTTTGAAGATAGATGTGTTATTGAGGAATTTTTAAATCATAATTTTAATTTCTCTCAAATTTCTAATCGTCTTAGTAAAGATAGAACTACTATTTCTAAAGAGGTTTTAAACCACAGATTTCTAAGAGGAACTGCTTCAAATAAAAGACCTTGCTGTTTTGAAAACAAACCTCCCTATGTTTGTAATGGCTGTGATAACTTTAATCATTGTAAAAAACAAAAGTATTCTTATAATGCTCATATTGCTTATAACGAATATAAACAAACTTTAATTTCTCAAAGAGCGCATTTAAATATTACTAAAGAACAAATCGCTTCTATCAATGATGTCATTTCTCCATTAATGATTTGTAAAAATCATTCTGTAAATCAAGTCTATGTCTCACACCCTGAACTATTACCTTTTTCTAAAACCACTTTTTATAAATATATTGATTTAGGAATTTTAAACGTTAGAAACATTGATTTACAACGTAAAGTTAGATGGAAAGTTAAAAAGGAATATGATTACCATAAAGAAAAAGTAGATACCTCAATTAAAGTTGGTCGTTTCTATTCTGATTTTAAAGATTATCTTGAATACCATCCTAATTGTTCTATTGTTGAAATGGATACTGTTATTGGTACACAAGGTGGTAAGGGCGGTAATTGTCTTCTTACTCTTCTTTTTAGACAACATAATTTTATGCTTATCTATTTAATTCCTTATAAAAAATCTGTTTATGTCACTGAAATCTTTAACTCTTTAAAACAACTTCTTGGTATCGAAGAGTTTAAACGTTTATTTGAAGTAATTCTAACGGATAATGGTACAGAATTTACTGATCCAGAAAGTATTGAAATTGATTTTAATACTGGCGAAAAATTATGTTCTGTATTCTATTGCGACCCTAATTCTTCATGGCAAAAAGGCTCTTTAGAAAAAAATCATGAATTTATTAGATACATTCTTCCAAAAGGTACTTCTTTCGCTTCTATTACACAAGAAGACTGTTTTAAAATTGTGTCTAATATTAATTCAGTTCCAAGATTATCTTTAAATAATATTTCTCCATATGATTCTGCTTTTTACTTCATTGGCAAAAACAACATCGAAAAACTACAAATCAAAAAGATCGACTATGATGACATCGATCTCTCATATAGATTATTAAAAAAAATAATCAATTAAACATTTAAATTCAAGCCAAAATACATTATCTATTTTTCCTAAAAAATCGGGAAGTTATCACTAGCCAAAAAAATTTTTTTAACTTCTCGGTCCTTTTGGATGCAATAATTTTGCTTGAATCACTTAAATTTTATCATATTTCTATCTTTTTTCATACTTTTTTATTCATAAAATGTCCCTTTAACTGAGAACTTTCCAGTAAAAATCGTTATTTCCTTTTAATGAGACGTTATCTCTTAATTTAACGTTTTAGATTATTTTAACTGATCTTTTGAATTTTTTCAATGATATTAATGTCTAATTTTTCTCTTTAGAATATTTGATTAGAGCCTTTTATAAATTCTTTTTCTTCTTTACTAAAACTTATCATCACCCTTTCATTTAATGGTTCTTTTCTATCAACAAATATCTAAGATACGCATACATTAAACTAGAGGAGGAATATTATGGCTAATTACAAAGAAATAGTAACAAAAGCTATTCTAGGTAAAGGGAAGAAAACTTTCACCACTATTGATGCGATCACTCCCGAAATAGTTCCTACTACTATTCTTGGTTGTTGGGTTATTAATCATAATTTTAAAGGGTATAAAAATGGGGATAAAATTAATATTGAAGGAAGTTATGACATCAATATTTGGTACTCATGCATGGATGATACAAAAACTGAAGTAGTCAAAAAAAGTACTACTTATTTAGAAAGTGTAGTTGTTCCAAAACGATCTGAGGGTGATTTTTCTAATGAGGAAGTAATTATTCGTAGTTTAAAACAACCTACTTGTACGAGAGCAGAAATCGTTAATGGAAAAATTGAATATACGGTAGAAAAGGAACTCGGTGTTGAAATTGTTGGAGATACCAAGGTCAAGATTGCGTATGATGAAGAGGAAGACCCATGGGAAATTATTCCTGATGACAATACGGAAGAAGTAAATAAAGCAGAAAAAGAGATTGATGAACAAGTCAATGAAGAATACTTAGATTAATTTTTTAACGAAAAGTTCTGTTATACTTTGCGACTGATATGCGATATAAATTAGTTTTTATGCAATCAGATAAATTATTTACTTTCATTTTTTCTTATAATTACTGACTTATATTTATATAAATTTTTATCAGTCATTTCGTTTAACACAACCTAACGAAAAAAAGAATCTTGTGTTTTTGATCAAGATTCTTTTTCTTGGTTGAAATCAAAACAACTTTCTAACTGAGATTTTATTTCTTGGCAATACTGATTTAGTTTTTCTTGAGTCGTGATCCAATCTTGGTACAAAGGAATTTGTTGTAGTGTTTCTACTTCTTTGTTCCACTTTTGAACTTGTTCACTTGTATCTTGATGATAATATTCTCGTTTAGTGATTTCTTTTTGAAGTTGTTTAATTTCTTGTACTTTCGTTTTAATCGTTGAATTCTTTTCTAGTTTTTCTGTCAGATACTTATAGTTTTGAAAATCACTACTTCTTTTTATTTCGGCAATTAATTCATCTACCTTTTTTAGGATTTCTTCATTCACAGATTTCGCCATCCAAGCTCCATGTCTTCGCATCTGTTACTTTAACATCAATAATTTTTCCAATCACATCACTAGAACCATTAAAATTAATTAGTTTATTGGTTTCGGTATATCCATATAAGTCGGTTTTTCCGTTCTCATTTTTTCCTTCTACTAGAACTTTTTCAATGTTTCCAACTTTCTTTTGATTATTTTCCAAGAAGTACTGATTAACTAATTGATTTAATTCTTGTAGTCGTTTTTCTTTTACTTCTAGTGGAGTATTATCCGCTAAGCGACTAGCTGGTGTGTTCTCTCGAGGAGAATAGATAAAGGTGAAAGCATTATCAAATTTACAGTGGCGGACTAAATCTAAGGTTTCTTGAAAATCTTCTTCCTCTTCTCCTGGAAAGCCAACGATAATATCGGTTGAAATACTAACATTAGGTACTGTTTCTTTTATTTTATCAAATAATTCTAGATAACTTTCTTTGGTGTATCTTCTTCCCATTTTTCTTAAAATTCGACTACTACCGGATTGAACTGGTAAATGAATTGATTTCATGATATTAGGATATTTGGCAATGACTTCGATCATTTTATCGGTAAAATCCCAAGGATGACTTGTCATAAAGCGAATTCGCGGAATATTGGTTTTCGCAACATCTTCTAAAAGATCTTCCATTCCATAGTTTTCTTCTAGATCTTTACCATAGGCATTTACGTTTTGACCAAGTAATGTCACTTCTTGATATCCTTCTTTTACTAATTCTTCTACTTCCTGAAGGATATCTTCTTTTCGTCTACTTCTTTGTTTACCACGAGTGTAAGGAACAATACAGTAAGTACAGAACTTATCACAGCCATAGATAATATTGACATACGCTTTATAAGGACTCATTCTTTTGACTGGCATTCCTTCAATTAGATTGCCTTCTTTACTGAATACTTCTATTTCTTGATGATTAGTATCCATATATTTCTTTAAAACAATAGGAAGGCGATGAAGATTGTGCGTTCCAAAAACAAAATTTACTTGAGGATAACGGGTTAAAATTTCTTGGATTACTCCTTCTTCTTGTGCCATACAGCCACATAATCCGATAATGATATCTGGTTTTTCTTGTTTTAGATGTTTTAATCTTCCTAACATTCCAAAGGCTTTATTATGAGCATTTTCACGAATGGAACAAGTATTTAGTAGGATTAGATCGGCATGTTCGTAATTCTTTGATTCTTTAAACCCCATTTCTTCTAACATAGCCTGAATATTTTCACTGTCATGTTCATTCATTTGACATCCATATGTTTTTAGGAAATAAGTTTTATTCTTGCCAAGTTCCCTATCTTCAATAGGAAGCTTATATTGTTCTTTCTCTACTCTTTCTTTACTACGAATACTTGCTTCTTTATAATTTGGTAACTGCATACTTAATCGTCCTTTCCTTTTAAAATCTTACCTGTATCATACCATATAAACGTTTAATATATCTATTTTTTCTAGAAAAAAATAATGCTTACTATGCATTATCTTCTTTCAATACTCGATTAATAATACTATCCATATATACAGACTTCTGACTTGTTAATACTTCTTCTTTAATCTTGTCAAAATTATTTTGAATGAAACTAACTAGTTTTTTCATTCTTGGTAACAAGTTTTTATCCGTTAAACTATCTAAGATAACTTCTAGATTATTAATCTTTGAATATTTCCCGTATCTATTACTTTTGATGTAAGTATCATACAAATTTTTGAACGATACTACATCGATATTATCGAATCTAGAGTCTTCTAATATTTTAACAGTTGTATAGATATAGTTATCATTGATCGACTTATCTAAAATTGTTTCACCCTTATTATTTTTAATATTAGGTAAAAAGTCTTTATTCTTCGTTAATTTTTTGATGATCTCCATCACATTGACATAATTAATCGAAACTAGGTAATGTGCAAATGTATTACCATCTAAATTCTGATGGTTAACATCCCAATCTTTATTCCCCATATGATTAAGAACTACGTCATAATCACCATGTCTTAATAATCTTACTAAGACACTGTTACCTGCATCATCGCAAGTGTTTATGTCTACTTTCTTTCTCTTTAGTAACTTATCTACAAGATCAATGTGACCTTCTTTGATAAGTTCAAAAATCAGGGACGGTTCTTCTTCAACTGCCCTCATTGCCTGATCGACATCATAAAACATTTAAAACACCTCTTATACACGGGACAGTTAACTATTCTAGCAAAAATCAGTTTATTTGTCAAATTATTGATTTTTAGTATTTGTTTTAAAGAAGAAGAAAAAAGAAGAACTTTTTGAAAAATGATACATAACTTTTCCTTATTTATCTTATTCTTTATTTAAATTTTATTACTTTATTTTTAAGTACGAAAAGAAAGACTTGGTTATTCAACTATCTAATTACAATAACACTAGGCTACATCATTTGTATATTTTATTGTATTTACTACTTCTTTTTATTTATTTCTGCTTCAATTTCATCGTTACTTGGCATAATGGTAACTTCTTCCCCTATTCTAGCAAGATATTCTTCTAATGTTTGGCATTCACTCGCAATTGCTTGCATGATTTTTCGTTGATTATAGATTTGAATAGCCATTTCTTGAATAGACAAATCTGATACATTGTCTGGTTGATTTTGAACACCTTGTTTTGGTTTTATTTGATCTGTCTGATAAGCAAGCTTAATCTCATTTACTAATTGTTCTGCTTGAGTTCCTATTTCTGGGTTTGAGAAATGAATATTTTGTGATTGAGCGACAATTTGATTATATTCTGATTCGTTATCGAATAAACGTATAGTTTCGCCGTTTTCTCTTTTTTTCTGTTGTTGTTGAATATAGAAATTTATTCTTACTATATCTTTTAGGAAATTTTCTTCTTCTGGTTTTACAATAGACTGGTGTTGAATAGCACTTTTAGCAAGATTAATCAATGTTTTGGCAACAGCTGTTTCTTCTATTTTCATTTTTTCTATCCGTGAATAAGCAACTTGCCATAGTTCTTCGATAGCATTTTGTAATTCTTCTTTCGTATCTTCTTGTTTAGTAGAAGATGCTTCGATAAATAGATCGGCTAACTCAACCGCATTAATATCGGCTTCTGGATTTCCCTTTAAAAAGTCTTTTACTCCATTAAATTTTTTAGTTAGCATGCTAATTTTTTCTTGATCTATAGGTTTAGATTCTTCTACTTTAGGCTGTTCTATTTTTTCTTTTGGTTCTACATCGTCTGCTTTTTTAGAAGAAACCTTCGTATAGGCATTTTCAATTTCTTTAAATAAACGATCAGCTAAGCTTTGGGTCATTGGTTGGTTGAATTTTACTTCTTGATGAGTTTTTTCTAAATCATTAAACTCTTTTTCGTTGTCATATAAACGTAAATTTTGTCCTTCTTCACTTTTTTTTGCACGTTCTTGAATTTTGAAATTCACTTCAAGTAAATCGGTTAAATATTCTTTTTCTTGGGTTGAAACTACAGCCGGAGTCTTTGAACGAGCACTTTTATATAAATGAGTTAAAGTATTTGCTAATGCGGTTTCTTCAAGATCATGATCAATTAACCTTGAGAAAGTCCTACTCCACATTTGATTCAATCTTACATTTAATCCTACATCTGTTTTTTTGGCTTTAGCTGATTCGATTAGTAAGCCTGCAGTTACTTTAACATCAATATTTTGTTCAGGATGTTCTTTCAAGAATGAGGTTTCTGCTTTTAATTCTTGTTTTAATTTTTTTACCGCTTCTTTACTATATTCTTCAGGTTCTTCTTCGAGCTTTGGCGCTTCTACTACTAATTTGTCTTCTTGATATGCAGTCTGTACTTCTTCTAATAATTCCTTGGCTAAAGTCTGGATATTTGGTTCTTTAAAGCGTACGGTATATTGTTTACTATTTAGTGTTTGTAACTGTTCTTTATTATCGAAAAGACGAAGCTCTTCCCCATTTTCTCTTCTTTCTTGTTGTTCATAGATAAAAGCATTGGCACTAATCAATTCTTTTAAATACTCTTCTTCAAGAGGAGATACTATTTCTTCATGGTTAAGAGCCGAATTCGATAATTTATTCATTAAGATATTAAGTGGAGTATCTATTCTATTCTTTTTCTTCATACGTTTTTGAACAGTATCGGATAAAGTATGTATTGTGGTATTTAACTCTTCTTTATTTTCTTCTTTGGTAGCATCTATATACAAACCAGCCAACTCTACCATATTGACATTATTATCTGGATTATCGATTAAATATTGATTGACTCCTTGAATTCTTTTGATTAATTCTTGAGTTCTATCTGCTTCTTTATTTTCTACTTCTACTTTTTTTAGTTCTGGTAGTGAAAATGGTAAACTAAAACTATAAATCTTGTTTTCTGTTTTCGCTTTAGTAATTTCTGCAAATAAACAGTCTGTAAGTGTCGCATAAATTCCTTTTTGATGATTTTGTTTATATTTTTCACGTTGTTCTTTTATTGTTTGGTATTCACCTTCATTGTCATAAATTTTGTGACTATTGTCTAAATTTATACGTTTGTTTCTATCTTCTTGTCTAGTAAATAAAGAGATTTTGGCCAAATTTTTAATATATTCTTCTTCTTGTTCTTCTACGGCTGGAGTTCCCATAACCGCATTTCCCGCTAACTGGGAAATTAATTGGCAAAGGGATGAATTTTTCTCTAGTTGAAGATCAGTACTAAGTAATCTGTTTACTGCGGTTTGACTTAACTCAATTACTCCGTTAATAATTTCTACTGTATCTTCGCTTTCGTGAGTTTGGTCCTTTTGGATTACTTTAGCACTATCTAATAGAATTTCTGTAATTTCTTTCGCATTAATATCAACATCTTGGTGTTCAGCTAAATAACGATTTAAGTTGATTACTCTATCTTTTAATAGTCTTCTAGTATTATCATTTTTTTGAAGGTGAGAACGATAAATATCACTTATAAGTTTAAATGCTTCAGTATAATCCATTGAAGAATCAAGATTTACTATTTCATCAAATCTATTCGCAACACTGATTTGAGAAAATAAAAATTCTGTAATCTTTAGGAGTTCACTATTTAAGTTCTTTTTTAACACTTTTTCTTTTAATTCATTCAAGAAACTTACTTCTGTATCATTGGCATGAAGTCTTTGAATACTTGTATCCCCTAAGCGACGACTGCGATCATTTTGATAAATATTTAAAGAGGCGGAAGCTAAAGTACGTAGATAGTCTCTTGTTTCACTATCTATACTTTCGTTTTCTGCTTTAATTACTTTCACTAATTCTGCAAACAATTGAAATAATGGTGTATTTTCTGTTACACCTAGATTTTTGGTTGTCAGTTTATTTTTTACTTCATTATAATAATCTTCTACACTTTTTAATAGTTGTTGTTTTTGTTCTGGAGTACATGTTTTTAACTCGTCATTCGCATCAATAAACATTCTTACTGCTTCTTCTGCATTGACATCAACATCAGGATTTGCTTTCCAATATTCTAAAATATTTTGAATATTTTTCTCGACCATTCTTCTTCCCTCATTTCTTTCCTAGTTATATTATACTTTGTTTTCTGTTTTCCGTCAAAAATTTATCAATAGAATCATAGAATAAAAGTAGCTTTACATTTTCTTTTTACGCAAGCTACTTTTTTTATTATTCATCTTTTCCTTTTTCGGTTTCTCTAATAATATAAATTGGTCTTTTTTTGGTTTCTAAATACGCTTTAGCTAAGTATTCTCCGATGATACCAGTACAAAATAGTTGAATTCCGCCAACAAAAAACATAATACAAGCCATACTAGGCCATCCACCAACTGGATCTCCCCAAATTAGTGTTTTAGCGATAATTACAATGATTAAAATGAATGAGATCAAGCAAAAGATCAGTCCGACTAGGGCGGCAAATACTAAAGGCGTAGTTGAAAAAGCAACTATTCCTTCTACCGCATAGGAAAACAATTTCCAGAAGTTCCACTTTGTTGTTCCAGCTACTCTTTCTTCGATTTCAAAATCAATCCATTTAGTTTTAAATCCTACAAAACTAAATAATCCTTTAGAATAGCGGTTATACTCTTTCATAGAAATAATGGCATTTACCATTTGTCTAGTCATTAATCTAAAGTCTCTAGCGCCTGGTACCAACTCGATATTAGATAATTTACTAATGATACTATAAAACCACTTAGTAAATGTTTTTCTAAGAAAAGAATATCCTTTACGATTCGTACTTTTCGTCGCTACACAATCATATTCTCCACTTTCTAATAGATCAATCATTTCTTCTAATAAAGATGGAGGATCTTGTAAATCGGCATCCATAATAGTGATGTAGTCACCTTGGGCATGTTCTAAGCCCGCTAACATGGCTGCTTCTTTACCAAAATTTCTAGAAAAAGAAATATATCTAACTCGTTTATCTTGTTTAGCTAAATCTTTTAGTATTACTAAAGTTTTATCTTTACTTCCATCATCAACAAATAAAAATTCAAAAACTACCTTGTCTTTTAATTCTTTAGCTGTTTTTACAATCGTTTCATAGAAAATAGGAAGAGATTCTTCCTCATTATAACAAGGTACTATAATAGAAACTTTTTTCATGTTGTTTCCTCCTCTTTTTCTATTATAAGTCAAATTATAGTATTTACAATATCCTACATTTAAAATATGAGCTAGTTTACTATATTTATCAGTGAAAAATGATAAATAAGAGGATACAAATAACCAATAATAATATTAAATAGAGCAAAATACGATTATCTTTATGATTAGTCGCAATGTAGTTTTCAATTAGGTCTAACATTTTTTGATTGTTCCCATGATACTCTTTGGGTTTGAATTTTTTGACTTTATTTAACGTTTTTTTCAAGTCTTTTAAGTCTACAACACTAAGTAGATAACCTTCTTTTTCAAATTCTTCCGCAATCTGTAGTTGATGGTCATTGGTGTGTTCTTGGTATTTAGCTAAACGTGGGATGGCGATAATTTTCTTTCCTCTTTTTAACCCATCCATAATTGACCCTACTCCGGCATGAGTAATTAATAAATCACATTTTTCTATTAGTTTTTCAAATTCTTCTTTAGGAAGATAAGAGAACACTTTCATGTTTTTACTTTCATAATTCGTGTATCCTGCTTGAACAACAACTTCTTCTTGAATTATCTTTTTTTCTATTAATCCATCTAAAGCTTTTAGAAGTCTTTCAAAACTCTTATCTTGAGTTCCCAATGTTACTAAAATCATATTTTTCTCTCCTTAATAAATCCATCCACCATACTTAGCTTTGGGATACAACTTCAACATACTTGGCCATTGAACAATAAATAAATCTGCAAATAAATAAATTAGTCTTCCCGTTGCGGTTTTGGTTTTGGCGTTGGCTAGCGTTTCGATGTAAATGATTTTACTACCGAAGATTTTACCAATACAACACATTGGTCCCGCTGTGTGGGTACCGGTAGTTACGATAAATTCAGGACGAATTTTAAAATATAGATATAAACTTTTAAAACAGTTGGCTAATAATTTAAATGGATAAGTTAGAAGGTGATCTTTAGTCCCATAGTATAAAAAGGAAACTTTTTTGGGATACTTTTTAGTTAAATAAGTCGTGGAAGCGGTACGTTCCGTAATTAACGTATAATTATATTTGGGAAATAACTTAGATAGCATTAACAGTTCGGATAGATGCCCACCAGCACTAGAAATAAACATTACTTTCTTTTTCATCTTTTCTATCCTTTCTTTTTCAATAATTTATGCCAGCTGTCTTTTACACGATCAGGAGTATAATTTAAACTAGTTTTTCTTCCGTTTTTCCCTAGGTATTGACGTTTCTTTGGATCATCAATTAGTTCGATTAGTTTTTCTACCATAAGATCTGGATCTCTATTTTCAATCAGATAACCATTTTGATCATTTACAATTAAATCATTGGCTCCTTCTGCTGAAGTATAAGCAAGACATGGTATTCCATAGGACATCGCTTCAATTAACACTATACCAAAAGACTCTGTGTAAGAGGTCATCACATAAAGAGAAGATTCTGACAATAACTTGTCAATTTCTTTCCGATTTAAATAGCCATGAACCGTAACATTATTCGTTAATTGGTAGCCATAAATCATATCGACTACTTTATTTCTTTCTGCCCCATCCCCCACAATATCTAGGTGCCAATTTGGTTTTTTCTCATGTAGTAAACGAAATACTTCAATTAGATCTGTGAATCCTTTTTCTCGAGATAATCTACCAATAGAAACAATTCTTTTTTCTGTTAGTGAAGAAATATTTTCTGGAATTTTATCTAACATGTTAGGAATATAAACACATTTACATTTATAATTTCTTTTTTTCATCTCTTTTTTATAGAAACTTCTTAATGAATCAGAAACTAATACTAACGCATCTAATTTTTTACAAGAAGTAACTACTTTATTGATATAGGTTACATCTTGATGATGATGATTATGCTCCCAGCCAATCTTATAGGTTTTCTTTTTTCCATATTCTCCTAACCATTTATTAAATAAATCACGCGTCGAAATAATGATATCACTATTACAGTTTTTGAGTGCTTTCGTCGTTTTAGATCTTCTTAAGAATAAGACAACAAGAGCTTTATAGGTCTCTTTGATAAACGTAATGGGTTTTAATTTTTTCAATGAACGCTTCCATTCTTCACGATTAGGTTTATATTTTTCAATTAGATAAGTTACTTTTACTTTTGGATCGATTTCAAAAGCAGGAGAATGATCTAATTTATAGGTTGAGATGATTTCCACTTCGTAATCTTTAACGAGTAAATTGGCTAAATTGACTACACTTTTTTCGATGCCTCCATAACCTAAATGAAGGGATAAAATACTTATTTTCTTCATAGTTTCACCTGTATTTATTATAGAATAGATTGTTTTTTTAGTAAAGAAAAAGAACCTTTTCAGATTCTCGTTTGTTTTATTTTTCGATAACCGAGGAAAATTCCTATCGCGCCTAAGAAGATTAGCGAGGAATGATTCGTTTTGTCTTGAGTAATGGATACACCTGTTTTGGGAGGTAACTCTATTTTTCGATTAGGAATGGTAAGCGTATAGGTTTTCTGATTCTCCACAATTTCTAGGTAATGTTCATTTTTATCTATCTCATAACCTAATGGTGCTTCTTCCTCAATGACATAATATTTACCCAAAGGAATGTCATAAAAGTAAGCTTTCCCATCTTGATCACTATAAACGCTACCTAAGTATTCTTTATTTTCAGTATAAAGAGAAAACTTAGCTTTGCCGATTCTTGCTTTCGTATTGGCATCAATTTTAATTATTTCAATGTCACTTTTCTTTAATGTATTTTCAAAAGCTAATGTTAACTTTTGACTGTGCGTAGTCAAATCGACAAAGTATTTATGATTATTTTCATCATATGGTTCTAACTTTTTGGTTTCGATAACATAGTATTTTCCTAAAGGCAGTTTACTACTTCTTGTTAATCCTTCTCGATTAGTTACTAAGATTTCTACTAATTGATCTTTTTGGTAAAGAATAGTACCGTCTTTGGCTTTTATTTCCTCACCAGCATAGATCGAAAACTCTACTCCTTCAAGAGGCATCATTCGAAAAGAAAGTCCTCCTGTTGTCATCATCACTTCACCTTGTTTTTCTATTTCGATCATACCATAGGCTCTTTGATTTTCTATTTCGACAAGAATTACTTCACCATATAATGAATCACTTATCGTTTCCGTCTCTTCTGAAATAGTGAATTCGAGTGGTTCTGTTTGTTGATAACCAAATGGTGCGGATACTTCCTCTAATAAATATGTTCCTGTTAATAGAGGCATATCCGTAATGAAATACCCTTCATCATTAGTTTCAAATATAGTCGTTTCAGACGGAATTGGTGTCGTAAGATGGCGAACAAGATATTCTCCAGTTTCTTTATTTTTTATCTTAAACTTGATCTTATCTTTGATTGGTAATTTACTATCAGCATCAAGTTTAATTACTTTTATTCGGTAACCGATTTCTTCATTTTTTAACGTTATCGATTGTTCTTTTTCACTTGTTTCACTGATGGTCACCGTGAATGGTTTACTTAATTCATAATTTTTCTTTCCTTTTGTCTGAACAATTCGGTAAGTTCCGTATGGTAACTCTATTTCTGCTTTTCCGTCTTCATTAGTGATTATTGTCTCTATTCGTTCATTTTTGTTGTTATAGATTTCAAATTCAGCATTTTCTTCTTCAAAGTATTCTTTCTTTTCACTACTACCATAAAATTTTTGTATAATAATTTTTCCTTTATATACTTCATTATCCCAATCCCAAACTAGTTTTAGATCACTTTCATCAATAGTTAGATGTTTTGGCTTAGGATCTAGTTGATATCCAGCTCCTGATTTAATTTCTTTGATTTGATATTTTCCGTAAGGTAATTCTATTATGTTTGAATACCCATCTTCTTGGATGATTAATTGTTTCACTATACTCCTATCTTGATTGAATAATTCAAAGGTGGTACCGATAAAACTTGCTTCTCCTTGAGGTGTTGTACTGCCAGTCTGTTTATCCCGTTTTCTAATTTGAAAAGTACTAGATGGCAATTCTACTTCTATTTCACTGGAGATTTGACTGAATCCCCCACGAACGATTAAGCTTTGACTCTCTAAGTCGACGTAGAGTGTTGTTTTACTACTCGCTTTTTTGGTCAAAGTAAGTTTGCTTTTTCCTAAGTGCTTAGTGGTTAATCGTAATTCATTTCCTACCTTTTTTACCATTAGGTGTTCATCTGCTTGGACAATAAAATTTTCTAATACTTGATTGGTATCCGTAAGGACATATTCCTCATTATAAGGCAGTTGATATTTTTGATTGACAAAACTAGGTAGTTGGCTATGGTTTTCTACTAACTGTTCTAACTCCGCAATTTCTGCTTGATATTTATCTATGCGATTACCATTTAGCTTATCGGTAAAATAAATTGTACTATCTGGTTCAATCGTCTTCCAGATTAAATATTGAGTTACCGCATACCAATCTAGTGAAGTATGGCTTTGATAACCATAACCGTAATAAGCTAATAATTCTACTCTTTCCCATATTTCTTCAGATAAATTAGTACGATTTAAAAAATCTTCCTGATAACCAATGACTGGTTTCCCATCTAGTAATTCTTTCCATATTTCAATACAATAAGCAACATGATGATCTGAACTTCTTCTAAACACTCGCATTTGTTGGTATCTTCCAGTATCTGCGCCTGGTTTAAACTTCTTAATATACGCATCATTCACATACTCTGCTTCATAGAAACTGTCGGTTAATGCTTTTACTTCTGTTACTTCTATCAGACTTAATGATAGAAGTAATACTATTAATGTACATATTTTTTTCATTTATCTCTCCCCCTATCTCTATTATTCTAAGGAAAAGAGAAAACATCTCGCTTTATTTTCAAAAATTTTAAAATATTGTATAATGAGTAAGGAGGATAATATGAAAAAAGTAATCAAAAATGGAACAGTTATCACGATGGACTCTAGTCGTGAACGATTTAAAAACGTAGATATCGTGATTGAAGATCACTATATTTGTGAAATATGCGAAAACTATGATGGTAACTATGATGAATTGATCGATGCAACCGGAAAAATTGTGATGCCTGGTTTAATTAATGGACATACACATTTAGGAATGAGTATTTTTCGGGCGACGAATGATAATTTAAATTTACAGGACTGGCTAAACAAGAAAATTTGGCCAATCGAAGATAATATGACTGATGATGATCTTTATTATACGACTTTATTATCTTGTATTGAGATGATCAAAACGGGAACGACAACCGCTAATGATATGTATTTCGGTTGGCGAGGAAGCATTCGGGCTTTGGAGGAATCTAAAGTTAGATGTATGTATTCTAGATGTTTAATGGGTAATGGTGATGATGCTTCGATAGAAAGAATCCAAGATTTTATGGATCTTTATCATAGCCATAAAGACTCTCCTCTTCTTAGTTTTAGTTTGACACCTCACGCAATGTATACTTGTAGTAAAGAGTATTTAAAAAAGTGTAAACAGTTGGCAGATGATTTACATTTACCGATTCACATGCATTTTTGCGAGAATAAGAGCGAGGTACAGGGGATTGAACAAGATTATCAAAAACTACCCGTTGAAGCTTTAGAGGAACTTGGCTTTTTAGAAAATAAATTAATTCTTGCCCATGGGACTTTTATTTCCGAAAGAGAACAAGAAATGTTAAGAGGAAAAGATGTCTCCATTGTAACTAATCCAGTTAGTAATCTTAATTTAGGATGTGGAATTGCCGATATTAGTAGCTATAAAAAACATGGAATTAATGTTTGTTTAGGTACAGATGGTCAAGGAAGTGGTAATAATCTTAACTTGTTCTATCACATGTCGGTTACTGATCAACTCCAAAAGGCTCTTTATCAAGATCCTACTGTTTTTAGTTCTTACGACGTTTTAAAACTAGCGACAGTAAATGGAGCCAAAGCTTTAGGATTAGAAGATAAAATTGGTTCAATTGAAGTAGGAAAACTGGCCGATATTATCATTCTTGACTATTCTGATATCGAATCATATCCAACAGTTGATTTAATTACTCAGATCGTTCATAATACAGAAAGCAAGCATGTAGATACAACAATGATAAATGGAGAAATATTAATGAGAAATCATCAACTACTTTTACCAATCGATGAAGAAGAACTAAAAAGAAAAATTGATTCTATTATTGAAAGATTATCAAAAAAAGTATGATTAATTTTATTGTTAATCATACCTTTTTATTTTCTATTTTTCACTCTATATTGGTAACTATCTCTTACCATATCTTCTAACGTTTTCGTACACGTAAAATTTAATTCCTGTTTAGCATAAGATGGATCTGCATAACATTCAGCAATATCTCCATCTCTTCTTTTTGTAATCTGATAAGGGACTTTAATATTATTTATTCGCTCAAATGTATTTACAATTTCTAAAACACTGTATCCATGCCCTGTTCCTAAATTATAGCAATCTACTTGGTTACTTTTCATGATTTTTTCAATTGCTTTTATATGACCTTTGGCAAGATCTACTACATGAATATAATCTCTTACCCCTGTTCCATCCTTTGTGTCATAATCATTTCCAAAAATATTTAAATGATCAAGTTCTTTCGTGGCTACTTTCACAATATAAGGCATTAAATTATTAGGAATACCATTAGGATCTTCTCCTAATAAATAAGATGAATGAGCTCCAATTGGATTAAAGTAACGAAGGATAGCTATACTCCAAGTAGGATCAGACTTGTATAAATCTTTTAACATATATTCGATGAATAACTTGGTTGAACCATAAGGATTGGTAGTTGATAGTGGGAAATCTTCTTTAATTGGCAAAGATTTCGGAGTACCGTAAACTGTCGCACTTGAAGAAAATACTAGTTTTTTACAATTATGCTTAGTCATTACCTCTAGTAAATTTAAAGTCGATACTAAGTTATTTTGATAATATAGAAGTGGTTTTTGTACTGATTCTCCTACTGCTTTTAAGCCAGCAAAATGAATAACAGCATCGATTCTATTTTCCTTAAATACTTGTTCTAAATCATTTTGATTACATAAGTCATACTGATAAAACTTAGGGCGTTTCCCAGTTATCTTTTCAATATTATCCAATACTTCTAATTTAGAGTTGATCAAATTATCAATAATAATTACTTCATAGTTATTTTCTAATAATTCAACTACTGTATGACTACCGATGTAGCCCATACCTCCGGTTACTAGAATACTTTGCATTTTTACTTTCCCCCTATTTTTATACTAATGATATGGGTACTCTCCTTTTCTATTTCTTTTAAAGTCACGATATCCTCTATACATATTTCTTATTTTCTTTATTTTATCTTTTTCAAATAAAACAATATTCTGCAATTGACCGCGCAAGCCTCTTTTTAGAAAGTGGCAATATTCTGGAAAATCTTTTTCATATTCTTGGCAAAGATAAAAGGTATTCCTTACCATAAAATATCTTCTAAAGGCATTATGATTACTACAGACAAAATTTCTATTTAAAACATGTTTTACTTCAATATCTCCTAAATCATGCTTTAATTCTACATCGTTTAACCGATCAATCTTATAGCCGTGTCTATTGAGATTCATGCAATACTCAATGTCAATAGCATCGATGAAATACCAATCTTTAAATCCTTTTATCTTTTGATAAGCTTCTAAATTAATCATATTTCCTGATGTCATTACTTCTAAAGGATGATCAATTTTTTCTTTAGGCTTTTTTACACCTGTGTTGATAACATGCCATGGTGTGATTAGCCCTATATCTTTTCTATTCTTATTCTTATTTAAATAATTGATCATTTTAGTTACGGATCCTTTTTTAAATCTACTATCTTGATCCATTGTTAATAACCAAGAATATCCAGCTTTAATCGCTTCTTTTGCTCCAATGTTTAATGCTTTAGCAACACCTACATTCTGATGATTAGGTAAATAAACTATTCGTTTATCGTTAGGCAAAACTTCTTTATTTTCTTTTTCTGGAGTATTATCGATTACATATAATTGATCAATCTCCGATAAATACGATTCTATATTTTCTAATACATCTCCATCAGGATAATATAATGTTACAATTCCTGCTACTTTCATTCTTTCACCTAACTTTTTGCTTTATTGATTATTGTTTTTCCTATTTTTTTGACTGGTTTTGGTATTTTTAACTTGGAAATAATTTTCCATTTCAAAGTACTAAATACCCATGCACTACTGTCGACAAGTAATGATGTTTCATGATAATATCGACTAGTTCGTAAATATTCCTTGATGATATCTGTTTTTACTAATGTTTCTTTCACGTGACTCTTATAGATTTTATGATAGTCATTTGCCATCTGATTTATTGTTTTTAATGAAGTTTTGTTAATATTGTCTACTATTTTAGTATATTGTTCAGGATTACTTGCAATTTCACGAATTTTCTGGATAATTTGATCACAAGTAGAATTAGCATCTATTAACCAACCTACTTGACTCTTTTTCACACGTTCACCAAGAGCACCAATATTGAAAGCTAAAACAGGGATTCCACAAGCAATACTTTCACTTAAAGAATACGAATAGGTTTCCGGTACAGTAGAAAGTAAGCAGATTAATTGAATATTGTTTTTCTTTAGCTTTTCTTTTAATTCTTCGCGTTTATAACGTCCGTGGTTAATATAAAATTTAGTATTTTTCTGAAGAGGACTATCTAATATACCAAACAAATGCAATTTGATATTTTTCCAGTCTTTTCTCTTGATAAACTCTTCTAGTATTTTACTTCCTTTATGAATGCCAATAGCACCAACAAAAGCTACATTGAAGTTTTTATTAATATCAACTTGTAATTTTGAAGTTTCCTTCTTTATATTTATTCCATGTTCTATTACTGTTAAATCTAGATCTTGATAAATTTTATTGATCTCTTTTTTGGTACTCTCACTAGGTACAATAATTTTGTTTGCACTCTTTAGTAATGAATGCCATTCATGACGCCAACAATCTATATTCAGATCATTTTTGAACAAGTAACGTAAACATTCCGCACACTTTTCCTTGTTTGGAGTACATCCACAATATTGTTCGTTCTTATATAATTTCGTAATTTGCGGGCAAATACTATAATAGTCATGAAGACTAATAATAATATATAATTTATATTTATTGATTATATTTTTTATATTGAAATAATGTCCCTTTAGATGGTGAATATGAACGATTGAAATTTGAAACATATCAATAATCTTTTCTAATAGCTTTTGATATTCACTATTGTAATATCGCAAATCTTTAAATTCTTCAATATCTGGTAGTTGAATCTTTGTTTCTGTTTGTTCATAATACGAATAAACTGCGTAACCAATTCTATTCTTAGTAAAAATATGAAAATTATATTTATTTCTTAGTGTTTGAACAATATCATCAGCATGTAAAGTGGTTCCGCCTAAATTATTTTTATCCCAGTCATGAATAATAAACAAGATATTAGGGCGTGGTTCTACTGCTCCTAAATGTAAACCTATATTATCTCCAATATAGCGATGAGGTTTTCTTTGACACCATGAGTTCAAACGACTCAAATATGAAGGATATCTCTTTTCAATAATTTCGCCAGCTTTTTTTATTCTTTCAATTTTACTGTCTGTAAATGATTGGGATTCTTTGTGATAAATATAAGTATCATCGCAAAGAACATGTCGGTATCCATAGTTAAAGCATCGATAGCAAAAATCACTTTCTTCACCATATCCTTTTCCAAAGGATTCTTCATCAAAATATCCTACTTTATTTAAAACTTCTCTTTTAATAAATAGACAGAACCCATGTCCAGTTGGAATTTCTGGATATTCTTTGTAAGAACAATTTTCAACTAGTTCTGCCATTTTATCTAATGAATATCCTTCAGGTAATACACTTGGTACAAAGGGCTTTGGAACAGAAGCTAAAGTAGCATTATTGGATAGTGGAGTAACTGTTGCAATATTATCGTCTTGATAGGCACAATTTTTTATTTTTTCTAACCAATTGGCTGTTACTTCTGTATCAGAATTTAGTAATAGTACATCATTTTTATCAAATTTCATTCCAATATTAACTGTTTTTACAAACCCTAAATTCTCCTGATTATGTTGGATAATAATATTAGGACCTTGATAATTAGAAAGAAGTTCATCTATTCTTTCGTCTGTACTTTTATCATTAATTAACAGTAATTTATTTGTTTTTAAATCTGTATGCTTAATTACTGATTCAATAGCTGCTTTCGTTGCATCATAAGCATTATAAATTGGCATAATAATTGTGCATGACTTCATATAATTTTCACCTATATTCTAAAATCTTTTTTGAAAATCGATTTAATTAACATTTTCAATAGGAAGAAGTTTGCTTTGAAAAACTCTTTTAGTACAATTATTATTCTTTGGAGCCTAGTTTGGCGAGCTGGTTCAGTTGAATTTCTATTCTTAAAGTTTTTTAATTCATAACTACTATTATTTATCTCATCTTTGTATTTTTGATCACTGTAAACATAATTAGAAAGTAATTCCATTTCTTTCAAACTAATAGACTGTTCAGTAGGTTGAATTGCTCCATTTTCTACTTCTTTAAAATACTTTAAATAATTGTCAATTACCGTATCAAAATCAAATTTTTTGGCATTTGCATAAGCATTCTTTTTCATCTTTGTTAGTTTTTGATCATCACTTAATAAGTCTTCTATTGCACTTATGTAAGCATATGGGTTATTGACATTTTGGATAATGATAGAATCCTTTTGATCATGAGCAAAATCATTAATTCCAAATGAGTTAGAAATAATAGGTACTACACTATTTGCCATTGCTTCTAAAGGCATCAAACCAAATCCTTCACTTAGTGATGTATCGATAAAGATATCTGATCTTCTTAAAATCTCATAAATTTCATTTCTAGATAAAGGTCCATAGAACTTATTTATTTTTACTTTTTCATTATTGTTAACTGGTAAAGCAGCCGTTTTATTATTAATCATTAAATTAATTTCTACATTATCAAATTTAGCTGTAATATGTTTTATGATATCTAATACCATATAATCTGCTTTTCGGGGTTCATCCCTTAAAATCATCGCAATTGTTCGTCTATTTTCCGTTGGTTTAGATAAAGCTAAATCTAGATCGATTCCATTTACAATTGCCGTAGATTCTACTTCTAGTAACTCTTTGTACACTTCTTTTAAATAATTTGAAACAGTTAATACATAGTCTACCAATTTGAAAGAAACTTCCACTTTGCCATAATGTATTCCATTTTCAAAAACAAACTCATATCCTTGAGAAAAATAAATTAATTTAGCACCTATTTTGTCCGCCATTTTTCTTGTAAAGTATACACTATCAAAAATTGTTGCCAATAAATATTTTGCTTTTATATTAGGAATATCTAATACCGTAGCAATATTAAATAAAATAATCTCATTGTAATCTCCAGGTCGTAAATTTAATAATCCTATATTTAGTCCGTTTATCGTTAAATAGTTAACTAAATCTATAATTACTTTTACTCCTCCAGCAGAACTACTGTTTTGTGGGCAGACAAACATATAATCATAATTGATCACTTTGTCTTTCTCCGTAATATGACTATTTATATATTTAATAGGATCATTTTCTTCATATTTTTTTAGTAATTCATCATAAGCATCTCCCCAGCGAGCAAAGAAAATTTTTCTATTTCTTTCCAAACGCTCGTTTCTAGATTGATTTGTCGTATTAAAAGACATTTCTGCTTTATGAAATACATAACAGTCAATAGCAACTTTTGCTTTAAAACCTTTTTCCATTGCTTGAAATTGATAGTCCGTTTCATCGCAATATCCCATACCATATATCTCATCAAAGTATCCTACTTTTTTAATACAAGATTTACTGATCATTAAGCAATTACCTACTACTGTGCAAGCATCAAAATTCATACCCTCAAATTTTTTTCCTAATAAGCGATCCATCATCATGTAACTAAACCCAGGAAACATAGGTAATGTTAGATTGGCAGCATTGGAACTGACTGGGCAGATTAATCCTATTTTTTTATCTTTTTGCATATGGTCCATTAATTTCTCAATGGTATGATAGCCAATTAAACAATCTGTATTTAATAGTAAAACGAAATTAGATTCCGACATTTGCATCCCATGATTAACATTTTTAATAAATCCAAGGTTTTCTTTATTGTGTATTAAAACAACTTTATCAGAATATTTTTCAGCTAAATTTTCTAATAAATTATGTGTCATTTCATTTGAATTATCATTTAAAAGATATACCTTATTTAAAGTATCGTTTTCTGTATTTTTAAATAAAGTGTATAAACATAATTTTGTATAATCCGGGGCATTATATACTGGAATGATTACATCGCATTTTTCCATAATTAAACCTCCTCAGCAAATCTTTTTTCTAGTTCTTTAAAGATTTTATAACCAACCCAAAGTAAAATAATGCTACCTAATAATACAATTAATAATGATTTTATATGTGGTAATGACTGATAGAATAAAACGTCATGATAACAAGTAATTATGGTCGCCATTGGATTTAGTTTAATTATCCACTCTATAGCTGACCCTGTAAAGGTTTCTGCTTTATATAAAATCGGTGTTGCATAAAATAACATGCTGACAATAAAGTTAATAATATACTCTGCATCTCTGATATAAACATTAACTGCGCTTGTAATAAATATTAATGCAAGCGAAAATAGGTATTGAGTTAAGATGATTAATGGTAGCCATAATATTTGAATACTGAAACCAACACCACTAAAAATTAAGAAAAGGAATATAATTAAGCAAGAAATTAAGAAATTAATCAGTCCACTAGTGGCAATCGATATTGGTAATATTTCTCTTGGAAAATATACTTTTTTAATAATCCCCGCATTCGCCAGGATACAATAGGTACCTTGACTAATCACAGTAGTAAAAAAGGTCCATGGTAGGATTCCTATTACTAAGAATGTAACATAATTATCGCCAGTATCTTTTAAAATATAAGGGAAAACAATTGCATATACTAAGGTCATCAATAATGGGTTGACGAATGACCACAAAACGCCTAAAAAAGAGCCCTTGTATTTACCACGTATATCTTTTTTAATATTGCTTTTTAATAATTGTCTATAATTGTATAACTCTTTAAACATTTTAACCACACACCTTTAGATATTCTTCGATGACTTTTTCAGTTTTTCCATCCATCTTAACCTCACCATTATAAATCCATACAGCACGGTCGCATAATTTTTTTACTGAACCTAAACTGTGACTAACGATGACTATTGTTTTTCCAGAATCTTTTAGTTCCCTTAATTTAGCAAAACACTTATCTTGAAAATGTTGATCTCCTACGGCTAAAATTTCATCGATTAGAAGAATTTCAGCATCTACGTTGATTGCTACTGAAAAAGCAAGACGCATGTACATTCCCGAAGAGTAAGTTCTAACCGGAGTATCAATCAATTCTCCTAATTCAGAAAAATTAATAATATCTAGTACTCTAGCATCAATTTCTGCAGCTGTAAGTCCAAAAATTGAGGCATTAAAATAAATATTCTCTCTTCCTGTAAAATCCGGATGAAATCCTGCTCCTAATTCTAGTAGAGACGTTAATTTTCCATTGATTTCAATTTTTCCTTCATTAGGATAGATAATCTTTGACATCATTTTTAACAATGTACTCTTTCCGCTACCATTAACACCTATTAGTGCAACTGTTTCTCCTTTTTTTATCTTTAGATTTATATTCTTTAGTACTACTTTCTTTTCTACTTTACTTTTGTTCCAAAATACTAATCTTTCTTTTAAAGTATTTGGCTTATCATAATAAAGTTTAAAGTATTTTGTCAGATTTTTAACTTCAATTGCATAACTTTCTTGCTTTTGTTTTTTCTTTTTCGATTTTGCTGTTTTCATATATTACACCAATCTTTCTTTATCTAGTATAGCATAGTTTGAACATTTTTGTTAGTGTTCTCTATTCAGAGTTATTTTTTAATTACTCTTTTTATATCACGTAATGGTTTTGTTACTTTCCAACTCTTACTCGTTAAAATATTAGAAATTTCTGTTTGCATTTTAGTAATTTCTTCAGCTTGTTCATTTATCCTATTTTGTAAATTTTGTTTTTCTAGTTCATACTGTTGACTGTTTTCAATAATTCTTTGTTGTAATTCTTGATTTTCTTTTTCCATTGCGATTAGTATTTGATTAATCGCATCAAAATTATCTTGTGGTTCTTCTTGTAATAATTTTATTAAGTTATCAGGAGTCTCTGTTTTGGATAATCTGGTTAATTCAAAAATCTCTTGTACAATCATACCACGATGATCTCTGTCTAATAACTCTGCTAATTTTTCTTTCTCATATTCTGGCTTCACTACGGTTGAATCGAACCACTCTACATCAAATTTTATATCATAGCGGTCGTTAAAATTATCTATCATTTCTACAAAGGAACTCTTTGTAAAAAAGCGAAAATGAGTACTGTCTAATATTCCTGTTTTTTGATAATTGAAATTGCGATTGATCAATGCTCTAATAATATCAATATAAGCAACATTCGGAATACTGATTAATACTTTACCATGGGGAGTTAAATAATTTCCTAACTGATTTAGAACTTCCCAAGGCTCTAAAGTATGTTCTAGGACATCAGCTAAAATAATATAATCAAATTGCAATTTTTTCTGTTCTAATATTTTTAACTTTTCTTTTTCTTCGATGGAAAATGAGAATACTTCCTGATAGTAACCACTTTTTTTCGCTTTTTCAAAAGATACAGGATCAATTTCTATTCCATAGCATTCACAGTCTCTATTTTCTTTTAGCAATCTTCCAATTACCCCTACACCACATCCTACATCCAATACCGTAGAATGAGGTTTTACTCTTCTAGCAATGCTACTATGACTATCATTCTTATCTTCTATATTGCAGTGATAGTTTTCTTTTTCTGGCTCGTATTTATTTTCTTCCTCTTTTTCTCCTAGTAAGTTAGTTAAACCACTTCCAAAGGCACAAAGGATTGGTTGCTTTCTCATCTTATTATGATTTCTTACTGTAAAATAAGCATTATTAAAGCAGTTAAGATTAATTGTTCCGTAGGTTGTTTTCTTTTTCCAAAAACTATATATAACAGAAAGTTGATCTCTTTTACTATATCTTTCTACTTGCTTGTACCAAAATCTCAATACCTCACTTATTTTTTTATCTTTTGGGTTTCGTATAATGAAGCCACCACAAACTAAACCATAATTTTCAGGAAATTTTTCTTCTTTATAGAGATTTAGTTGCTGTTTTACGATCCGTGGATTATCGAGGTATAAACGAATAACTTCTTCTCCTTCTTGATAGGTACAATTTCTCTCAGTATGTGGTAAGAAGAATATAGAGTTTTTGCTAAAATCACAAAATTCATTAATGATTTTGGTAATTGGACATTCTAGTTGGATACTTCCATCCATATAAACTACTGTTTCATATTTTTTTTCTAATTCTTGATCGCCAATGATTTTGTATTTTTTGGAAAGAACTCTTGAACTTAAATTCTCTTTATTTTCAATGTGTCGGATTTTCCAATCTGAAGCTGTTAGCCCCTTATTATCTGTAAAGCAATAATAATCCACATTTTTTTCAGGAAATTTGATAGGTGATAATGCATCAAAATTTCCTGTAATTACGGTATAAACTAATATTTTTTTCATTTTTCTCCTTTCTATTAAGAAAATCTTACATTTTTAGTATATCAAATTTCAGCCGTTGAAAAAAGAGGCGAAAGATACTTTTAGAAATATGTAATAATATATTTCTCGTATAGAAGTAATGATTACATTCTATTAATTTTTAGCTCTATATAAAAAAATGAATTTGTTAAAGTACATCTTCATTTTTTTACTAAAGTTCTATTATTTAATTTTCTCTATACAATATACTTCAAAATTATTGACTTCGCTACACATATAATAATCGTTTGATTCTAAAAACTGTTGCATTCTTATATATTGACTCTCATAAACTTGTTTATCGCTCCCCCACACAATTAGTTTTGGAAGCTTTTCTTCTAAGTCCTTAAAGTACTCCTCTTCTATATCTTTGTCAACCTTAATAATCGGAGTTGTATAAGAATATTTAGAGGCCGATTTTGTCTTTGTAAAATTATATATTGCATTCGAATTACCAAAAACTGCTATTTCATTTCCTTCATTAGTTTTGCTTTTTATGTATTCTATTAATTTATCTTTACTATAGTCAGATGCGATTTGCATTTCCTCAGTTTTATTTATATTTATAAGTGTATCTTTAAGGAAGTTATTCCAGGTTGGAAATACCATAATCAATAAAAAATATCCAATCACATAAAACTTCATTTTTTTCATTTCTTTTAATTCTAAATGTTTAAATAAAATACAATATGGATAAATTAACATTGGAATTATTAACATTCCATAATGCCCAAAAGTCATTCCTGATATGCATAATAGTCCTAAATTTAAAAGCATATATACTACATATGCAACATCAAAAATTTTAATTTTTTTCTTATCATAATTATGTTTTATTTTTATTAAAATCAAAAGAAAAGCCAAAATTGTCCAATTAGTATTAAAAAAATAAAAGAAAGATGTTATTTTATTCGGTAGAGTCGCCCTTTCTTCATCAGTAGAATACATAAAATTGAAAGTAAAGAAGTCTTCTATGAAATCATTAAACGCTCCATTAGCACATAAATATATCATTATTGGCACTGTAATTAACAATAGTCCTAATAGAAAAGAAACTACAAAATTTAAAATCTCTTTGTATAATTTTTTATAAAGGCAAAAGATTAGTATAGTTATACAAAATACTATCCATAATGAAACCATATTTTGTCTTAAAAAGAATGTACAAGTAAAACTTATTCCACATATAAATACTTTGAAATTAAAAAATTTTCCATTAAAATCAATTAGATTTTTCTTGTTTATATTTTTGGATAAGTATTTATCGGTATTTGTAAAAAAGTCTATGAATATATACAGGCCAAGTATTATGAATGGTAATGCATATTCTTCCGTTAAATTTCCCCCTTCGAAATAGTTGTACAGTGGAGCAAAGATCAGTAGTATGGCAATTAGCGAGCTTTTACTTGAACAAAACTTACGAAGTATTTTATAAGCAAGTACTAGAGAAATAAACATAAAAAAGTATTCAATAATCCATACACCTCTATGAAAAGAAATTAAAACGCCTAAGTAATTTATAAAATATAGAATAATTCCCTTATGATCAAACATATCTTTGTATGGAACTTCGCCATTAGTCATTCTCCAACCTATATATTTAAAAACGCTTGAATCAGTTCCAGTTACTGCATTTTCTGTAAAAGGATTTAACGGACTCTTCATACATATAATAAAAGCGATAATTAAGAGAATAAATAGTATTATTGATTTAGAAATAGCATTTTTTTAGCTTTAGTTATCATAATTCTTCCTTTCTCGAGTTATCATTTATTTTGCTTTTATTTTAAATTAGTTTCTCTCACCTTTTATTTTATATTTTAGGCATATTTGAATATGCATTCTCTATATAAATAATCAATAATTGGAAATATAAGATAATTTTCATCTTGATTTTATTGCATTTAATATCACATACTTGAAATATAGGTGTGACAATAAAAGGTAATATTTTTACATCACCATCAGAATTTTTTTAGAACCATAAAATTTATTTTCTCTCTTTCTTCTAACCAGACAGGCTACAATTTTATTCACTATAATAGATGTTCATATACAATTCATAATCACTCTTTTGATTATTTAATACAATATAGTTCTCGTTGTTATCGTTTTTTAGCGTTATTCCATATAGACCAACAAAATTGTTTTCAAATACTTCTTCATTGCTAATTTCTAATATGTATGTTTTTTCTGTATCTACATCAATATCCATAGCTAGTTCATATACTGAATTTTGAGGAATTTCACTGGCGGATATAGTTTTACTATAAACTTCCTTTTGATCGTTATTTTTCAAAACAATTTTTACCTTAGAAAAATTAAGTCGATTGTATGTATTAAATTTTAGTTCGATTTTATCTATATGATTTTGTTCAAACTTTAACTGGCTTACTATATTAGTAGTAGCCGGTAATTCTACTAAATTTCCATAACTATTTGTATAGTCTGGTATTTGAATATTTAATTTTTTTTCTACTTCTTCAACATAATCATTTCTTATCCAAGTATTATAATCATATCCTATTCTAATCATATTAGCATACGTATAGTTCTCTTTAATGTATGGATCTATTTTTTCTAAATAATCTTGATAGACATATTCCCAAACATTTGCAGTTGGCGCATAAGCGATTACTTTAGGTCTATTTTTCTTTAAATCATCTAGTAATTCATCTTCAAACATATCTTGGAACCAAGGAAAAATTGTCATTGCTCTAGTTGCCGGCAAGCGATTAGTATTTACGTAATTTTCTATCATTAAATTTAAATAATATACATCATTTTCATGTTCAGTTATAGATTGCACAGTCATATAATCATAGTTATTATTGATTTCTTTAACATTGTTAAGTGGCTCTGCTAGTTTTGGTAAGTAAGGCATATAAGCAGTTAAACAAAATGTAATTAATCCAATAGAGTATTCTTTTTTCCATTTTTCTGTTGCTATAAAAGTCAAAATTATTGCGCATCCATAATATGGTATTGAATGAAAGCCAGTAAAACTTCTATTACCACAAAAAATTACATAAGCAAAAATTAGGTATTTATTTTTATCCTTTTCAGTTACTAAATAGATAATTGGTCCTATTAAAAATAATAATTCTAGAATACTTTCTATTGAAAGGGTAGAAAACAGTAATAGAAAATGGTCTTTTATTGAACTAAAATAATTAGAAATTGTATATATGATAATTAAAAGCGGATTACTAGGGTAAGATTGATAATTGGCATAAATTTCAGTATTGAAATAAAATGCTTGACGGTAAAATTCTTTTATACTGCCATTTATACAATAGTAAATTATTATTAATAAAAATGGTAAGCAGATAAAGACTATTAGTCGTTTATATTTTTTTAATAGATAAGAGAAGAAGCTAATCATTTTTTTCCCTTTTTTATTAAAATACTGTTTTAATTCTATGGCTATAACAACTAAAGCCAAAATACCTATACTAACAGCTGAAGAGAAGACAGAAAAAATTGAAGAAAAAATACAAATTGCTATTATAACTTCGCTGGATAATGTCAATTTTTTTGTTTTACTAAATATAATTAGTTCTAATAACAGAATTACTAAAGCTTGGGTTTGTAGGTGCTCTGCAACGATGGTATAATTAAGTCCATTCGCCATAAATACAATATAAAGAATAGGATAAATAATTAACAATCTCTTATCTATTTTTTCAGAATAGCGATAATACATAAAGGCCCATATTAACGCCAATATCCCATAAAAGCATAGACGATACGCATATGTAGAAGCAACACCTAACATGGCAAATGGGGTTAAAATATAATACATCAATGGCATATGATGAGCATAGTAATCCAAGTAGATATTCCCACCATGAGCAATTTTCATTGCTGCTAGCATGTTATCCGCTTCGTCTGTAAAATTAGGAAGATTTTTATAGACAGTTAATAAAACAAACGCAGTCAAGAAAATTAAAGTAGATACAATTATTTTTTGGTTATCTTTCATCCACTTTTTCATGTTCTTTTTTATACCTTTTCATTTCTTTTTTTATTTTTCGAAAATCTTTGACTGCTTGCTTACCAATTTTTGTAATTTTCTTAAAATTAATAGAGTTTACTCCACCTTGCCTAGGTCTAAAAGTAATTGGTATAAATTTTACCTTTTCATGATTATCTATTAATAGTACTGTTAGCATGACATTGGATAAATTAAACTTTTCTGGAATCCTAGGATAATATTTTTCTAAAGTGTCATGAGATATTAAACGAAATGGTGTATTTGCATCAGTTATATTTAAACCAAATATAACAAATAATACTGCCTTTAATGTTTTGGTAACAAATACTCTCGACAATCCATCTTGGCGATGATTGCGATGACCAATAATTGCACTGTACTCATTTCTCATTTCCCAAAATTGATAAAACTCATCAGGAATGGTTTGACCATCAGAGTCAGTTTGGAAAATATAAGAAGCATTTTTTTCCAAAGCATAATGGTATCCGTATAAAACAGTGGCACCATGTCCTTCATTCTTTTTATTTATAGGCTCCAAGTAAGGAAGTTCCTTTTTTAATTTGCATAGCTTTTTATATGTATTATCTTTACTTCCATCATTAATAATAACCAATTTCGAATCATTTCCGATTTTTTCTACTACTTTATGCCATTCACGAGCAACACTTTCAATATTTTCTTCTTCATTATAGGCTGGTATTATAATATATAAATTATCTTTAGATTTTTTTCTAGCCTTTCTCTGTTTTTGTTCTTTTTTATTTTCTTTAGTATTTTTATTACAAGACATCTTTCTGTGTCTCCTGTCTTCTTCCACAAATCCCTTCAGGACTTCGTCTGTTCTGTCTGCCTTGCCAGCTCGGCAAATTAGAATTTCGTATTGATTTTTTCTTTCCCTTACTGTACTCTTATTACAAGAAATCAGGTTCAACCCCTTTGCCGAATGAACTGAAAATTGTAGATACTATCGTATTGAAAGGATGAAATATGAAGAAAATCTTACTCGAAAAACTGTTAGATAATTGTAAAGAACAGGAGTATCAAAAGCAATATGAATATATTATAAACCTGCTGGAAGAAAAGAAGATT
>UQRY01000023.1 GCA_900543675.1 uncultured Mycoplasmatota bacterium | reverse complement strand
TTATTAGCAATTACATTGTATCATAAGTTTCTGATATGACTCCTTTTTTGATTAAAAACAGTGTTGATGATTTTTACTCACCAACACTATTTATTATAGAACCGTTATTGAGTTCTCTTTTTGTTGTCTATTCATCATAAAAATCATTTGTATCGATGAAAAGTATGTTATAATGGTTTTAGAATAGGGGTTTGAACTATGAAAAATGAAACACAGATCATGATTGAAGAATTGGTCGAAAGAGCGAAAGTTGCTCGTGAAGAATACAGTAAATTAACACAGGAAGATGTAGATAGGATTGTCAAACAAATGGCTATGGCTGTCCTTGAAAATCATATGATGCTTGCCAAGTTAGCTGTTGATGAAACGAAGCGTGGTATTTATGAAGATAAAATGACGAAGAATATCTTTGCTTCAGAGTATATTTATCACAGTATAAAGGATAGTAAGACAGTGGGAATTATTCAAGATAATGAAGAAGAAGGGTATGAGGAAATTGCCGAACCGATTGGGATTATTGCGGGGATTACGCCAGTTACTAACCCAACTTCAACTACCTGTTTTAAGTCTTTGATTGCGGCTAAGACTAGAAATGTGATTATTTTTGGATTTCATCCTTCTGCTCAAGAATGTAGTGTCGCAACCGCTAAGATTTTATTAGAAGCGGCGGTTAAGGCGGGAGCTCCTAAGGATTGTATTTTGTGGATAGATAAACCTTCTATTGAAGCAACCAAAGCGTTAATGAATCATCCTGATGTTGATCTAATTTTGGCAACCGGTGGGAAAGGCATGGTAAAGAGTGCTTATTCTTGTGGTAAACCTGCTTTAGGAGTAGGACCTGGTAATGTTCCTTGTTATATTCATAAAGATGCTAAGTTAAAAACGAGTGTCAATGATTTAGTGATGTCAAAATCGTTTGATAATGGCATGATCTGTGCTAGCGAACAGGCAGTAATTGTAGATGAAGAAATTCATCAAGAGTTTGAAGAGTTAATGGTAGAAGCTGGATGTTATTTTGTTAATGATGAAGAGAAAGAGTTACTTAGTCATTATATGTTTACCCTTATTGGAGATGAATATGATTTAAATTCAGAAGTTGTCGGTAAAGATCCTTGTGATATCGCAGAGAAAGCTGGTTTTTTAATTCCCTTAGATACTAAAATAATTGTAGTTAGAGAACACGGTATAGGTAAAGAATTTCCTTTTTCGAAAGAAAAGCTTAGTCCGATATTAACCTATTATATGGTTTCGGATGAGGATGAGGGTATCTCTTTGAGTGAAAAGTTAATCGAGTTTGGTGGTTTAGGCCATTCAGCGGTTATTCATACAGAGAATCAGGAAACCATTGACCATTTTTCAGCAGTTGTGAAAGTAGGAAGAATTATTGTTAATTCTCCGTCAACACATGGGGCGATTGGCGATATTTATAATACGAATATGCCGTCGTTAACTTTAGGATGTGGAACTTTTGGAGGAAATAGTACTACTGACAATGTTTCTAGTGTCAACTTAATTAATTTGAAAAGAGTTGCCAAACGTCAAGTGAATATGCAGTGGTTTAAAGTTCCCCCTAAGATCTATTTTGAATCCGGGTCGATTAAATATTTATCCAAGATGCCTGGTATCACGAATGCTTTTATTGTTACTGATCAATCTATGTTAGAATTAGGATATGTCGATAAAGTCATTTATCAATTAGAAAAGCATACCGATCATATTCATTTTGAGATTTTTAGTGATGTAGAGCCTGATCCGTCGTTTGATACAATCGATCGTGGGGTGGAAGCGATGGGACACTTTACTCCGGATGTGATTATTGCGCTTGGTGGCGGAAGTGTAATCGATGCAGCTAAGGGAATGTGGTTATTTTATGAACATCCAGATGTCGATAAAGAAGGGTTGAAGTTAAAATTTTTGGATATTCGAAAACGAACCTATAAGTATCCAAAATTGGGGTTAAAAGCGAAATTTGTAGCGATTCCTACTACTTCTGGAACGGGTAGTGAGGTTACTTCTTTTGCTGTTATCACGGATAAAAATAATAACGTAAAATATCCATTTGCGGATTATGAACTTACTCCTGATGTTGCTATCATTGATCCTGATTTTGTTTTAACTTTACCGAAAGTATTAACAGCTGATACTGGAATGGATGTATTAACTCATGCGATTGAAGCTTATGTTTCTAATATGGCTAGTGATTATACAGATGGACTTGCTGAAAAAGCAGGTGAACTGATTTATCAATATTTAATTCGTTCTTATGAAAATGGAAGCGACAAAGAAGCTAGAGAGAAAGTTCATAATGCTAGTTGTATAGCTGGTATGGCTTTCACTAATGCTTTTTTGGGAATCAATCATTCGCTAGCTCATAAATTAGGTGGGGAATTTCATATTTCTCATGGTAGGTGTAATGCGATTCTGCTTCCTTATGTTATTCGCTATAATGCTAGTAAACCAACAAAGTTCGTGTCTTTTCCTAAGTACGAGTATTATATCGCGGATCAAAAGTACGCTAATTTTGCGAAAAAGATTGGCTTATCTATCTCAGATGAAGAATCAGGAGTAGATGTCTTAATCGACATGGTTAATCATTTAAATGAGAAACTAGGTATTCCTAAATCTTTTCAAGAGTATGGAATCGATGAAGAAACCTATATGAATAAGTTAGATATTTTAGCAAATAATGCTTTTGAAGATCAGTGTACAACCTCTAATCCTAGGTTGCCATTAGTTAGTGAATTAAAGAAGATTTTAATTGATGCTTACTACGGAATTGATATTTAATGAGAAGGGATTTGTTAAATTTGTGAGATAAATCTCTTAAACTTGTACTTTTTTCAATTTTTGATTGACAAAATGCTTAAAAATTAGTAAGATAGTAGAGAATTAAAAAGGAAAGCGATTATTTAATCCACCTGACTAGCGAATAAGCAAGTAGGTAAAAGGCCGAGAAGAAAAGTACAATTCTTGTAATTTTTTCGTAGCTTTTGGGTGGATACTTCGTATCTACCTTTTTAAATTATTGGAGGTGTTTTATATCGCAAGTAACAAAAACGGTTTGCCCATCAATGAGCAAATTAAGGCGTCGAACGTATTAGTAATCGGTCCAAATGGCGAACAAGTTGGTGTTAAACCTTTAAAAGATGCTTTGACATTAGCTAGTTATGCTGGTCTTGATTTGGTTTTGATGAATGCAAATAGTAATCCACCGGTTTGTAAAGTGATGGATTATAATAAGTATCGTTATGAGAAACAGAAAAAAGAAAAAGAAGCAAGTAAGAGACAAAAAGCCAACAGTGCACAATTAAAAGAGTTTAGATTATCACCGGTAATCGATGTTGGAGACTTTGAAACTAAACTTAGAAATGTTAGAAAATACTTAGAAAAAGGGGACAAGATTAAATTATCTATCCGCTTTAAAGGTAGACAACTAGCACATACAGATCTTGGTAAAGAAGTACTCGAAAAATTTGCAGCTAAACTTGAAGATGTTTCGATTATCGATCAACCTGCTAAATTAGATGGCAGAAGCATGACGATGTTGTTGGCACCGAAAAAAGAAAAATAGGAGGACATGTATGGGAAAATTAAAAACACATAAAGGAACAAAGAAAGTACTTAATATTAGAAAAAGTGGAACTATTACTATGGGACATCCTGGTAGTAGACATAATACAGGAAGTAAATCAGCATCATACAATAGAAAAGTAAGAAAGAGTGCTCAATTGAGTACTGGAGATAAGAAAAGATTAAAGAACATAATCTAGTAGACAATAAGGAGGAAAAAGTATGGCAAGAGTAAAAAATGGAGCAGTTACAAAAGCTCGTCATAAAAAAGTATTAAAACAAGCTAAAGGTTATTTTGGTAGCAAACATAGATTATATAAAACAGCAAAAGAACAATTGATGCATTCAGGACAATATGCATTTAGAGATCGTAAACAAAAGAAAAGAGATTTCAGAAAACTTTGGATTACTCGTATTAATGCAGCTTGTCGTATGAATAACATTAGCTATTCAAGATTTATTGAAGGACTTACTAAAGCTGGTGTAGAAATTAATAGAAAGATGTTAGCAGAAATCGCTATTAATGATCCTAAAGCATTTGCTGAATTAGTACAAGTTGCTTTAGATGGCAAAGCTGGTAAAATCACGAAAAAAGAGATGGTAAAAGAAGAAGTTACTATCGTTAAAGAAGAAGCAAAAGAGAAAAAGACAGAAAAGAAAGACAAGAAAGAAACAGCATCAGCATCAGCTTCAACTAAAGAAGAAAAACAAGATTACAGCAAGATGACAGTAGCTGAATTAAAAGAGATTGCTAAAGAAAAAGGTATCGAAGGATACACTTCAATGAAAAAAGCAGAATTAGTTGCTGCTTTAGAAAAATAAACATATTAATGAATTGATTTATCTAGTGCCGTTACGGTGATAAATTTTAGAAATTAATAGAAGAAAAACGAAAGGATGAAAAATTATGACAGTAGTTTCAATGAATTATTTATTAGAGGCAGGAGTTCACTTTGGACATCAAAAGAGAAGATGGAATCCAAAGATGAAAGAATATATCTTTACGACGAGAGATGATATTTACATCATCGATTTACAAAAGACAGTAAAGAAGATCGAAGAAGCTTATAAAGCGCTAAAAGAAATCGTAGAAAACGGTGGTAAAGTATTATTTGTTGGTACAAAGAAACAAGCTCAAGAAGCAGCAGAAGAAAATGCAGTAAGAACAAATATGTACTTTGTTAACGAAAGATGGCTAGGAGGAACTTTAACTAACTTTAAGACAATCCGTAGTCGTGTAAAACGTTTAGAAGATATCGAAAAGATGGAAAAAGATGGTATTTTCGAAGTATTACCTAAAAAAGAAGTTATTCAAATTAAAAAAGAATACGAAAAGTTAAATAAGAACTTACGTGGTATTCGTGAGATGAAGAAATTACCAGATGCTTTAATTATCGTTGACCCTAAGAAGGAAGAAATTGCAATCAAAGAAGCAAAAATTTTAGGTATCCCTGTATTTGGTGTAGTAGATACAAACTGTGATCCTGATATGACAGATTATCCAATTCCAGGTAACGATGATGCTGTAAGAAGTGTTAAAGTGATGATTGGTGCACTAGCTAACGCTATCGCTGAAGTAAATGGTTGTGAAATGATCGACTATTTAACAGATGAAGATAAGAATAAAGCTAGTAAAAAAGAAAAGAAAGAAACTAAAGAAAACAAAGAAGAAACTCCAGTTAAAGAAGAAAAGAAAGAAGAAGTAGTTGCTAACGTCGAAGAAGCATCTAAAGAAGAAGTAGATTATAGTAAAAAGACAGTAGCTGAATTAAAAGAAATTGCTAAAGATAAGGGTATCGAAGGATACACTTCAATGAAAAAGGCAGAATTAGTTGCTGCTTTAGAAAAATAATTTACGAGGAGGAAAAATATGTTTAGCGCAAGCGATGTAAAAGAATTAAGAGAAAAAACAGGAGCTGGAATGATGGATTGTAAAAAAGCTTTACAAGCATCAAACGGCGATATGGAAAAAGCTAGCGAATGGTTAAGAGAAAATGGAATTGCTAAGGCAGAAAAGAAATCATCTAGAATTGCTGCTGAAGGTACGACTAGTATCGCAGTGGATGGTAATAAAGCAGTAATCTTAGAAGTAAATTCTGAGACTGACTTTGTAGCTAAGAATCCAGAGTTCCAAGCTTTTGTAGATAAATTAACGAATATTATTTTAACTCATGATGTAACAACTATGGATGAAGCTTTAGCGTTAACAGTAGATGGAGAAACTGTTCAAGAAATGGTTTCTGGTATTATCGCTAAGATCGGAGAAAAGATTAGCTTCAGAAGATTTGAAAAATTAACAAAGACAGATGATCAAGTATTCGGTACTTACTCTCATATGGGTGGTAGAATTGGTACTTTAGTATTACTTAATGGAGCAAATAGCCAAGTAGCTAAAGATGTAGCTATGCATGTTGCAGCTATGAATCCTAGTTATCTAAATGCTAGTGAAGTTCCAAGTGACGTATTAGAACATGAAAAACAAATCATGAGAGAAGAATTACTTAACGAAGGAAAACCTGCTGATAAGATTGATAATATTTTAGTAGGTAAAGTGAACAAGTATTATTCAGAAATTTGTTTAGAAGATCAAATTTTCATCAAAGCAGAAAATAAAGAAAGCGTTGGTAAATACGTTAAAGCTAATGGTGGCTCTATTTTAAAAATGATTCGTTATGAAGTAGGCGAAGGAATTGAAAAGAAACAAGAAAACTTTGCTGAAGAAGTAATGAATCAAATTAAAGGATAGTCTTCCCAATAAGTTGTCAAAATACGAGAAATTTCTCGTATTTTTTCGTGATTTTAAGAAGAATATATTTTCAATTTTTAAAATGTAGCTTATAATAATGGATAAGGAGAGAAAAGTAAATATGGATAATTTAATAATATTAGAAGCAGAAGAAAAGTTTCAAAAAGCAATTGAAAACTTAGAAAAGAGGTTTACGACCGTTAGAGCAGGACGAGCTAATCCAAGTAGTTTGGATGGAGTACATGTTGAGTATTATGGAAGTCCAACACCATTAAAACAACTTGCGACAATTTCAGTACCTGAAGCTAGACAATTATTGATTAAACCATTTGATCGTAGTTGTTTAGGGGCAATTGAAAAGGCAATTTTCGAATCCAATTTAGGATATACACCAAATAATGATGGGGAAACGATTCGTATTATTATTCCGGCATTAACGGAAGAAAGACGTAAAGAATTGGTAAAACAAGTTAAAGCAATGGGAGAAGAAGCTAAGATTGCGATTCGAAATATTCGACATGATGCGAATGAAGATATTGAGAAAGAAGAAATTTCTGAAGATGAACAAAAAGCATTAACCAATGATGTTCAAGAACTAGTTAACAAATATAATAAGTTGGTAGAAGAAAAAACCAAAGAAAAAGAAGAAGAACTAATGACGGTTTAGGTGTTAAAGAATAAAAAGGAGTGAAAATATGATCAATAAAATCGATAAAATTATTACATTGGATGATGGGTCTAAATATATGGTAATGGATCAAGGATATTATGATCACGTTAGCTATTTATATGTTTCTAAATTAGATCAAGAAGGAAATTTGACGGATACACTTTCTATTTTTGAAGAGAAAGAGGATATGATAACTACAGTAAAAGATGATGAGTTATTAAAGAAATTAGCTGAATATTTTAGAAAGCGCGCAGAGAAAGAAGTTTAGTAGGAGGAATTGACATGGAAGAAAAGAATGGTAGAATAGTTGGGATAGTAGAATCTACAGAGGTTCAAAAGCAGCAAAAAAAGAATAAAAGAAGCTTAAGGATCATGATTGCTTCTTTAATTCTAGCGGGAACTATTGGTTATGGGGCAATGAATCAGTCTCAAACAGTTAAAACAGATACTTCAGAAGAGACAATATCTACTTTAACGGATATGGGAATGTCTGAGGAAGAAGCGTTGGAAAAAGTTCGTGCTGCTGAAGCAACTGCGGCGCAAAAAGTAGGAGCTATTACTGAAGAAAGGCCGACAGTTGAAACGGATAGTCGAGAAGAGGCAATATCTACCTTAACAAGTATGGGTATGTCTAGAGAAGAAGCATTGGAAAAAATTCGTGCTGCTGAAGAACAAGCTGCTCGAGAAAAAGGAGCGATTACAGAGGAAGTTGCAAAAGAATTGCAACATCCTTCTAGTGGACAACAAGAAACTGTTCAACCTAATCAACCATCATTTCCAAGCATTCAATCTCCTGTTTTCGATGAACGTCAACAGTTTTTAGATAAAATTAATCAAAAGATAACTGAGATGAATCAAATGCTTGATAATACTGATGTTAATGAGCAATCTGTTAGTGAAGGTAAAACTCGTTAAAAAAACTTTACACTTTTTATAAATTGCGTTATAATCTACTCATATTGAGTTTGACAGTGATTAGGAAGTAGTAATAAGTATCTTTATTACTAGAGACCTTGTGGGTGGTGGAAACAAGGAATAAAGGCTTATGAATTCGTCCTAGGAGTTCTTAGTAAAAGCTAAGCGTTACTTCGCGTTAAGAAGAAGAGATATAGTTTAACTATAATTAAGGTGGTACCGCGGTCATTCGCCCTTAGGGATGAATGATCGCTTTTTTTGGAGGAAAATATGAAGTGGTTTAAAAAAGCAGTTTTGGTTATTCATGGATTTACAGCAGGATTATCAGATAATGAATTTTTGGTGAATGAACTAGAGACTGATTGGCGCTATGATGTCTACGCTTGGACATTGCCAGCTCATGAGAAACATATTATGACGAAAGTGAAGTATACCGATTGGATTAAAGCAGTAGAAGAGCAAGTAGAGTTTTTACTTACTCATGGTTATAAGAAAATTTATGTGATTGGTCATAGTATGGGAGGATTATTAGCCGGGTATTTAGCGACTAAATATAAAGAAATTAAAAAGGTAGTTTTACTAGCTCCAGCTTATGATTATTTTAGTAAGGATCAATATCGGAAAGATTTCTCTAATTTTGGATTACTGAATAAAGATGCGGGATATCGCCATCTCTTATTTAAAGCATTTAAAGCCCCATTACCCACTTTATTAGAATTTAGAAAGCTAGTCGCAAAATATAAAGATACAGTTACTCAAATCCAACAAGAGTGTTTAGTTTTACAAGGGGATGCTGATGAAGTGGTTCCTTATACGGTAATGCAGTATGTGAAAGAGAATATTGGTAGTAAGAATGCCTATTTTACTACCGTTAAAGGCGGTAGGCATGTATTAGTTAGAGGAAGTTGTAAGAATAAGGTTATTCCTTATATTCATTCATATTTACGAGGAGGAAGAAAATGGAAACAAATGAGAAAATCAGAAATATAAAAGAAGAGTTAAATAGTGAATTAGAACGAGTAGAAAAGCGTCAAGAATTAGTAGAACTTAAGGCGAAATATCTAGGTAAGAAAGGACTTGTTACTGAACTTACTGCGAACATGAAAGATCTTTCTGTCGAAGAGAAGAAAGAATTAGGACAGCTAGTTAATCTTTTGAAAAACGAAGTAACAGAGATGATCAATAGTAAGCAACAAGCATTAGAGCAACAAGAATTAGAAAGACGTTTAAAAGAAGAAGAGATTGATATTTCTCTTCCTAGTCGCAAAATAAAAAGAGGATCTCGTCATCCTTTTCAAAGAATTATTGAAGATGTTGAAGATTTCTTTGTTTCAATGGGATATGATGTAGTGGATGGACCAGAACTAGAAACGGATGAGAATTGTTTTCAACGGTTAAACGTTCCACTTGGTCATCCCGCAAGAGATGCTCAAGATACGTTTTATATTGATGAAGAGTATTTACTTCGTACGCAAACGTCTAGTGTTCAGGCTAGAACGATGCAAGCAAATAAGGAAAAAACGCCAATTCGTATGATTTGTCCAGGTAAGGTATATCGCCGTGATGATGATGCAACTCATTCTCATCAGTTTGGTCAAGTGGAAGGATTAGTGGTAGATAAAGATATTTCTCTTGCGGATTTAAAGGGTACATTAGAGATGTTTGCCAAGAAAATGTTGGGAGAGAATACTAAGGTTCGTTTTCGCCCAAGCTTTTTCCCATTTACTGAACCAAGTGTCGAAGTAGATGTCAGTTGTTTTAAATGTGGTGGTAAAGGTTGTCCTTTATGTAAGCAAACTGGTTGGATTGAATTACTAGGTGCAGGTATGGTTCACCCTAATGTTCTTCGTATGGGTGGTTATGATCCTGAAAAATGGACAGGATTTGCGTTTGGTACTGGTTTAGATCGTTTGGCTATGTTTAGATATGCCATTCCAGATATTCGTTATTTGTATACGAACGATATTAGATTTTTGGAACAATTCGATAGAAAGGATGAGGAAAATGAAGTTAAGTAGAAACTTTGTAAGCGATTATGTAGATATTGATGTGGATAGTAAGATCTTAGCTGAAGGCATGACTTCTATTGGTAATGAATATGATTCTTGTGGTCCATTATTACCGGTTTCTAATTTGATTATTGGAGAAGTTGTCGATTGTGTTGATCATCCAGATAGTGATCATTTACATGTTTGTCAGGTAAATATTGGGAAAGAAGTGCTACAGATCGTTTGTGGTGCTCCTAATGTACGTAAAGGCTTAAAAGTAATTGTTGCCTTGGATGGCGCTAAATTACCTGGTGGCGTGATTAAGAAGAGTGCGATTCGTGGACAAGAGTCTAATGGAATGATTTGCTCGATAGCTGAACTTGGTTTAGAACATAAGTTTTTAAGCGCTAAAGATATTGAAGGAATACATGAATTACCACAGGATGCTCCAGTTGGAGAAGATCCTATTCATTTCTTAGAACTAGATGATGAAGTAATTGATTTTGACCTTACTTCTAATCGTGGAGATTTACTTAGTATTTTAGGTATGGCTTATGAAATTGGGGCTTTATATGAGAAAAAAATTAAGGATATCGATTTATCTTATCAAGAGAATAAAGAAGATGTAAATACACAATTTCGTTTAGATATCAAGACGGAAAATTGCCCATTATTTTTAGCGAAAAAAGTAAAAAATGTAACGATTAAAGAGAGCCCTATTTTTATTAAGAATCGTTTAATCGCATCCGGAATTAGACCAATTAATAATATTGTCGATATTTCGAATTATGTTATGTTAGAAACTGGGCAACCACTTCATTATTATGATGCTGATCGTTTAGGAGAAAAGTTAATTGTACGTATGGCAGAAAATGGGGAAGAATTAACTACGCTTGATCATCAAAAACGTATTTTATCTGATCAAGATATCGTGATTGCGACCGATAAAGAAGCTGTAGGATTAGCTGGTGTTATGGGTGGACTTACAACAGAAATTGAAGAAGATACGAAAAATATTATTATCGAGTCTGCTATTTTCCATGCTAGTACAATTCGTAAAACAGCGAAGAAAGTTTTACGTAGTGAAGCAAGTAGTCGTTTCGAAAAAGGTCTTGATCCTAAACGTACTTTCATGGCTATAGAAAGAAGTTGTCATCTATTAGAAAAGTATGCTGATGCCGAGATTGTTGGCGGATTAGTAGAATATAATCATACAGATATGAATGATCGTGAAATTGCCATTACGATCGATAAGATTAATCGTGTATTAGGAATTGAACTAACTCAGGATGAAGTTGTTTCTATTCTCGAAAGACTTGCTTTTACTGTTAAAGTAGAAAAAGAAGATGAACTTCTTGTCACTGTACCAACTAGACGCACCGATATTTATATTCCTGAAGATTTGATTGAAGAAGTAGGTAGAATCTATGGAATCGATAGAATTCAAGGTAAAAAGATGATTTTACCGGTTATTAGTGGGAATGTAGATCGAAAGAAACGTTATATTCGTAATAAATTAGCTGATCTTGGATTAAATGAGACTTTAAGCTATGCTTTAATTCCAGAAGCAAACGCTAAGTTATTTACTAATGATGTTTTTGAATTTGTTAAAGTATTAGATCCGATGAGTGAAGAAAGAACGACTTTGCGATATAGTTTACTCTCTTCTCTTATGGATGTTTACCAATACAATAAAGCTAGAGGTCAAAAAGATATCAGTATTTTCGAAATTGGAAAAGGTTTTGCTAAAGTAAATGGTGAATATACGGAAGAAAATAAATTAGCGATATTAATGACTGGGGAATACTATTTAGGACTTCGGCCTGAAAAAGTTGATTTTTATATCATTAAGGGAATTTTAGAAGAATTATTAGAATGTTTAGGTTATAAAAATCGTTATCGTTTAGTAAAAGATGCTAAAATAAAAGAACTTCATCCAGGACAGAGTGCTACTATTGTAGTGAATAATACAGAAATGGGTGTCATTGGTAAGATTCATCCATCTTTAGCAAAAGAAGATATCTATGTGATGGAGATTAATTTAGATAAGTTATTTAATTTCCGCGTAAAGGCAATGCAGTATAAAGAATTTTCTAAATATCCTACTGTAAATAAAGATGTTGCTTTTGTGATTAAGAAAAATCAACAAGCAGAAGAATTGATTGAAGCAATTCGTAAAGCTGGTGGAAGATTATTAACAGATATCAGTATTTTCGATGTTTACGAAGGAGAAAATATTGGTAGTGATGAACGTTCTATTGCCTTTAATTTAACTTTCCAAGATCAGAATCGAACACTAAGTGATGAAGAAGTAATGACTTTGTTTGAAAAGATTATTTCTGAGACTGAGAAAAAATGTAAGGCACAATTAAGAGATAAATAAGAAGTACATGGAAATGTACTTTTTATTTGACAGTAAAATCCATAAAATAATTGGATAGGCGAATAGTATTATTTTTTTGAATAGGTTATAATAATCTAAAATAGGATATGCTCGAAATTCCTCTTGTCAAAATGGCTTGGGGGGGGGGTATACTTATATTATAAAAGAATAAAAGGAGCCGTAATGTAGTATGAAAGAAAAAAGCATAAAAAGAGGATTTACATTAATTGAATTATTGGTTGTGATTATCTTAATCGGGGTATTGATGGCGATTGCGTTACCTGCCGTTAGAAATCTAACCTATGGAAATAGTGAAAAGAAATATCAAACATTAGAAAAATTAGCGTATGAAGCCAGTAAATTATATGTAAAGAACTATCGAGGAGAAATGACGAACGCTAGTAGTGATTGTTTTAATGTTCCCTATGAGACTCTTCTAAATGAAGGCTTGATTGAAGAAGAGAATATTAACTGTACAGGAAATATCATTATTGATAATACGAGTGGAAATGGGAATGAATACACTGCTTATTTAACTTGTAAAGATAAAAATGGTAAAATTGTTCATGAAGCAGAAGGAGGACTTCCTTTATATTGTAAGGGATTTAGTGGAAACTTTGTAGTAAACTATGAACTATATGAAGATACAACGCATACCCAAAGTTACCAAGAAGGAGATTGGGCAAGATATGTATATGGAACATATAGTAGTAGTAATCCTTATAATATTGATATTGATCGATACGAATATACAAAAGATTTATTAAACTGGGTAACTTTAAATCCTAATAATCAAGAATATCAAAACTATAATGGAAATATCTATGTAAGAGCGATTGATCAAGCGAATAATGTGAGTAACATGAATAATCATATTGTAAGAGCGGATTCTAAGGGACCTAGTTATAGTTTAACGAGCGATGAACATTCTATTATTAATGGTAATCAAATAGAAGTAGGAATAAGTAATGTAGTAGATAGTGGGATTGGAGTAGATAAAGCCGATGCGATTTATTCTTTTGATGGAGGAGTAACCTGGGTAAGAGATGTTAGTAAAATATATCAAGTAGGAACAAATGCAGAAATTCAAGTAAAAGATAAATTAGGAAATATTACCGCAAATCCTGTTCAAACGATATATGCTTGTAGTAGTGGAGATGGAGACGCGACTGCGAATCAAATATTAAGTGGAAAGACAGCTTGGGTAAAAGGAAAAAAGGTAACTGGAACGATGCCTAATCGAGGAGCAGTAACGCAGACCTTAAATGCCGGAGGAAGTTATACGATTCCAGCCGGATATCATAATGGAAGTGGAAAGATTACAGCAGCTTCTTTATCAAGCCAAACTCCAGGTACGGCAACTGCTGCACAAATTCTAGCTGGACAAACTGCCTGGGTAAATGGTAAAAAGATAACTGGTACGATGGTTAACCGTGGTGAATTGGTATGGGATGATGTTAATGCTAACGGTGGACAAGTTCCTGCAGGGTATTATTCTGGTGGTGATTTAAGCCAAATTGAGCAAGTTGTTTATAAATCATTATATGGTGCTCAATCTAAACGATATACCTTTACTGGATTTTCTAAAGCTTGGCATAATGCAGGCTTTGGTGGATCAGATTCTAGTGGCTCTGCCTCAGTCAGCTATACAGTTCCACTTACGCACTTACCTGATGATCCATCCCAGCCGTGTTTAATTAATATATTAGCCGCTAAAATCGAATCAGGAATGAATAGAGGAAGTTCAAGTGTGTCCTTTACTGCTAAAACGAATACAGGTAAAGTCTTATATAGTACGACGATATCTAATAAGGAGGAAATTATTAGCATAAATCTGTTTGCTCAAGATATTGGAGATGCTGAAAGCATTACATTTGATATTTGGGGTAGTTTCAATCCTGGTGAGTATTGGGCAGGAATTTATGCCACAGATATTTATGTTGATTATTTAATTCCAGCCACATAATAATTAGGTGATTATAGTTTATTTCTTAATAAGGATTTTTCATATATGAGTAATAGACGATATATAGAAAAATGAAGGTTATACTGGTTTTTTGAAAGGATGAAATAATCTTTTTGCACCATTTAAATAAGATAAAATTCTTTCTAAAAGAAATTTACAGTCTGCTTGCTATAATAATGAAAAAGAAAACTTTACTGTCTATTTTATTTCGATAATTTATGAGATAAATTATAAAAAATTCGTCAAAAAAATTTTTTCGGCGGATTTTTTTCTTGCCAAAATGGCTTGGGGGGGGGGTATACTTATAGTATAAAAGAATATAAGGAGCCGTAGTATGAGTAAAAGTTTAAGAAAAAGAGGATTTACTTTAATCGAATTATTAGTGGTCATTATCTTAATTGGAGTCTTGATGGCAATAGCATTACCTGCTGTTAGAAATCTAACTTATGGAAATAGTGAGAAGAAATATCAGACATTAGAGAAGTTAGCTTATGAAGCAAGTAAGTTATATGTAAAGAACTATCGGGGAGAAATGACCAATGCGAGTAGTGATTGTTTTAATGTTCCCTATGACACTCTTCTAAATGAAGGATTAATCGAAGAAGAGGATATTAACTGTACAGGAAATATTATTATCGATAATACAAGTGGTAAAGGTAATGAATATCAAGCTTACTTAACTTGTAAAGATAAGAAGGGAAAAGTTATTCACGAAGCAGAAGGAGGTCTTCCTTTATATTGTAAGGGCTTTAGTGGAAACTTTGTGGTGAACTATGAACTATATGAAGATACTACCCATACAAAGAACTATAACGAAGGAGATTGGACAAGATATGTCTATGGAACCTATAGTAGTAGTAATCCTTATAATATTGAAATTGACCGTTATGAATATACTAAAGATTTATTAAATTGGGTTGAATTAAATCCAAGTAATCAAGAATATCAAAATTATAATGGAAATATCTATGTAAGAGCGATAGATCAAGCGAACAATGTAAGTAATATGAATAATCACATTGTAAGGGCAGATTCTAAAGGACCAGAGTTTAGTTTAGTGAGTGATGAGCATGCGATTATAGATGGTAATCAAATTGAAGTAGAAATTAGTAATGTAAGGGATAGTGGAATCGGGGTAGATCAAGGAGATAGTATCTATTCTTTTGATGGAGGAGCAACTTGGGTAAGAGATACGAGTAAAGTCTATACGATAAGTACGAATGCAGAGATCCAAGTAAAAGATAAACTAGGAAATATTACGGCTAATCCAATCCAAACGATATATGCCTGTAGTAGTGGAGATGGAGATGCGACAGCGAATCAGATATTAAGTGGTAAGACAGCATGGGTAAAAGGGAAAAAAGTAACTGGTACGATGGCAAATCGTGGAGCAATAAGTCAAACATTAAATGCCGGAGGAAGTTATACAATACCAGAAGGATATCATAATGGAAGTGGCAAGATAACAGCTGCCTCCTTAGCAAGTCAAACACCTGGAACGGCAACTGCAGGTGATATTACTAGCGGTAAAACGGCTTGGGTAAACGGAAATAAGATAACGGGAACCGGAAAAACATATAACGATGGTTATAATGATGGCTATAATAAAGGAAAGAATGATGGCTACAACAATGGTTATAATGATGGATATAGTAATGGATCAAAAGATATTGGAAAAGTCTTATATTCTGGAAATAGTGGTACTGCTACAGGGTCATATACAACAGCTTCTTCAGTAAGTCAAGTTGCTACAGATAAAGATCATAATTTACATACGGATACTAAATCTGGTAGAAGTCAAAATATTTATTTAACCAAAATGCCAGATGGTACAGCTGGATTGTTGACCACAATTCAATTTAGATATAATATAGTTCATTCTCTTGCTTATGCGGAAGCTCGTGCTTCAGTTACATTAAGTGTAACTTTAAGAGATTGTAATGGTAAACAGTTAGGTAGCCAGTTAAATTTAAATAATACTACATATAATGCTACTTACACTTGGACGTTAACTGATTTAAAAACTACTTGTGATTATATTTATATGGACTATTATTTGCATGCAGAAGCTTCTACTTTACCAGGTAATCCTAATACTCGTGCAGAAGCTACTGCTCAAATTTGGGCTCCTACTTTAACTTATTTAAAATTGTAAGAAAGTTTTCTATTTAGCTGAGTGGAAATAATTTCCACTCTTTTTACTATTTGTCAGGGATAGTTTTAGAAAATGTAGTCCAAAATGGAATATTCTCTTGCCAACAGGTTGAAGCAAAGAGTATACTTAAATTATAAGAGAATAATATAAGGAGTTGTAATACATAATGAAAATAGAAAAGAGAAAAAGAGGATTTACTCTAATTGAACTATTAGTTGTGATTATCTTAATCGGGGTTTTGATGGCAATAGCCTTACCTGCTGTTAGAAATCTAACGTATGGAAATGATGAGAAGAAGTATCAGACTTTAGAAAAATTAGCGTATGAAGCAAGTAAATTATATGTCAAAAACTATAAGGGGGAAATGACTAATGCGAGTAGTGATTGTTTCAATGTTCCCTATGGCACTCTTCTAAATGAAGGATTAATTGAAGAAGAGGATATTAACTGTACGGGAAATATCATTATCGATAATACAAGTGGTAAAGGAAATGAATATCAAGCTTATTTAACTTGTAAAGATAAGAATGGTAAAATTGTTCATGATGCGGAAGGAGGACTCCCTTTATACTGTAAAGGATTTAGTGGAAACTTTGTGGTAAACTATGAACTATATGAAGATACTCCCCATACAAAGAACTATAACGAAGGAGATTGGACAAGATATGTTTATGGAACCTATAGTAGTAGTAATCCTTATAATATTGAAATTGATCGCTATGAATATACTAAAGATTTATTAAATTGGATCGAATTAAATCCAAGTAATCAAGAATATCAAAATTATAATGGCAACATCTATGTAAGAGCAATCGATCAAGCGAACAATGTAAGTAATATGAATAATCATATTGTAAGAGCAGATTCTAAAGGACCAGAGTTTAGTTTAGTGAGTGATGAACAATCTATTATTAATGGTAATCAAATTGCAGTTAATATTACTGATGTCAACGATAGTGGAATTGGTGTTGATAAAGATGACGCAATCTATTCCTTTGATGGCGGGGCAACTTGGGTAACAGATGTTAGCAAAATTTATCAAGTAGGAACAAACGCTGAAATTCAAGTAAAAGATAAACTAGGAAATATAACGGCCAATCCGATAGAAACGATATATGCATGTAGTAGTGGAGATGGAGATGCGACAGCGAATCAGATATTAAGTGGCAAGACAGCATGGGTAAAAGGGAAAAAGGTAACGGGAACGATGGCAAATCGTGGAGCAGTAAGTCAAACATTAAATGCGGGAGGAAGTTATACGATACCAGAAGGATATCATAATGGAAGTGGCAAGATAACAGCTGCATCCTTAGCTAGTCAAACACAAGCCAATGCGACAGCTTCTCAAATCCTAAGTGGAAGAACTGCTTGGGTAAATGGAAATAAAGTAACTGGGAATATGCCAAGTCGAGCAGATTCTAGTAATGTGACTGGCGATACCGCATGGCATTATAATAATCGTATTTATTTTGCTACCGACTATGGATATTATCCAGCTGCAAATTACGGCAACTTTAGCAATGTATCGGAAAAATATATTTCTTATTCCTCTCTTGCTTCAGTAATCGGGTTAAGTGCAAATAAAATTTTAGAAGGAAATACCATTTTAGGAATTACAGGAACAGTAGAAAATCCAACTAATGCCTATAATCGTGGTTATAATGATGGTTATAATAATGGGGTTAATCAAGCTAAAGTAAAAAAAGTCTACTTAGGTACTTGCTCTAATACTGCTACCTATAATTTAACTGGTTATCAGGGATGGCAAAGTTTTACCAATGACAATTTCGCTACCGTAACTGTAGGAATCAATGTTGCGGCTGGTCCTTGGGATACGATTACCTTATATAATCAAAGTTATAGCTTGTCTTATAATCAATCGAATGGAATTTTAACGGTTAGGTCTCCAAGAGTTGGTAGAGAAATTTCTGTTCAAAATGATGGTAACCGTCGTTCACAATCTGATGCGGTTATGCAAGTTTATTTATACTATTAAGATGACTAGTATTCCTTATTTTCCTTTGTTTTTTGTTGAATGATTTACATCTTTAAATAAAGTGTGTTAGAATAAAGAAGAAAGGAATGAACAAAAATGCTAGAAAAATTAGATAAAGATATGATTTCTGCTATGAAGAATCATCAAAAAGAAGAGTTAGCGGTTATTCGTGAAATTAAAGCAGGAATGAAACAAGCCCATATCGATCAAAAAAGAGAGCTTGATGAAGAGTTATTAATTGAAGTAGTTAGTCGTGGAGTTAAAACTAGAAAAGAATCTATTAAAGAGTTCGAAAAAGGAAATCGTCAAGACTTAATTGACAAGACTTTGGGAGAAATCGAAATTTTAAATCGTTATTTACCTGAACAGTTAACCAAAGAAGAACTTGAACAACTTATTGATCAAGTATTTAGTGAAGTAAATCCTACCTCTAACAAGGATATGGGAAAAATCATGGGTAAACTTACACCTCTTGTTAAAGGAAAAGCAGATATGAAAGAAGTTTCAGGAATCATTCAAGAAAAACTTAAACAACTATAACTATTTTAGGAATAAGTTCTAAGTATAACTTATTCCTTTTTTTCATAATTTTAAATAGGTGATTCTATGTCTCGTTTATTAGAGTATATCCAAGATAATGCCTTTCGCATCACATATTTAAATTCCCGTTTAGATGTGGTTAATTATACGAAGATCAACTACTTAGAAGACCATAAGATATCTGTTTCTTATAGAGAGGGTATTTTGGTAATTAAAGGTCAAGATCTTCGTATTCAGAAATTATTAGATAACGAAATTTTAGTAGTAGGAAAAATAGAAAATATCGAATTTAAGGGAACGTCTTATGAACATGAATAAATATGATATTAGGATAACGGGGAAAGATGTTAAACGATTTATTAGAAATCTCTATAGTCAGGGGATAGAATTTTTTTATTTAGAATACGGGACAAAAACAGTATTAATTCGAGTAGGCGAGAAAGATTTTCAAAAAATTAAAGAGATTAAGACGATATATGAAGTAGAAGTAGTTAGGATATATGGGCCTGTTCGTATAAAAAGTTTTTTTGTTAGGTATCGTCTTTTTTTTGGGTGTTTGTGTTTAGGGTTAGGCTTAATTTATTTTTTATCTCATGTTATTTTTCAAGTCGATGTGGTTCATAATAAAGAAGAGATTAGAAATTTGATTTTGGAAGAGTTAAAAACACAAGGAATTGAAAAATATCATTTTGTTAAGTCGTTTTCTGAACAAGAAAAAATCGTTCAAGACATGATTAGAAAATATCGAGATAAAATTGAGTGGATGGAAATAGAAAGAGTGGGCGTTAGTTATATTGTTAAAGTTGAAGAGAGAAAAATTAAAGACTATCAAGTAGATGAGACTCCTCGTGATTTAGTGGCTAAAAAAGAAGGTAGGATTATTTCGGTTGAAGCTAAGTCTGGTAATGTTCTTGTAACGCCTGGAACGTACGTAAAAAAAGGGGATGTGTTAGTTAGTGGTGAAATTAAAAATAAGGATACCGTAATGGCTAAAGTACATGCTGAAGGTAAGGTATTTGCGGAAGTATGGTATGAAGTTACTGTTGAATTACCTTATCATTATAGTGAGGAAGTAAAAACAGGAAATAAAAAGAATACCTTATCTCTCCATTTATTTCATCATGATTGGAATTTATTCGATTTTTCTCCTTATGAAGAGAAAAAAGAAAAGGATATTTTTACAATAAAAAACAATATTTTACCTTTTTCTTTATCTTGGCAGGAAGAAGAAGAAATCATAAAAAAAGATACTGTTTATAGTAAAGAACAGGCTCTCCTTGAAACTAGTCGTATCGCAAATGAAAAATTACGACAAAAAATTGGCGAAGAAGATAAGATATTATATGAAAAAAGTTTGAAAATTACGGAAGAAGATAGTAAAATAGTAGTAGTGATCTTCTTTAAAGTAAAAGAAGATATCACCGATTATCAACCGATAAAGGAAGAACCACAACAAGAGCTTGATGAAGAAAGTTAGGTGATTTTTATGATTACTCCTTTAGATCATACTATTAAAGGGGTGATGGAATTTACTTGGCCTATAGTCTTGATCAGTATTTTGATCGTCTCTTCACTTCGGATTGCTTATATTGTCAATAATAAACAACATTTTGTTTTTTATCGTGAAGCCTTTCAATTGATTTTTTTGATCTATATCTTGTGTTTATTTCAAATTGTCACTTTTGAAGATCCTTCTTTATCTTTGACGGATGAACACTTTAATTTAATTCCTTTTCAGGAAATTAGTAGGTATTCAATTGGCAGTCGGCTTTTCTTTAAAAATGTAATTGGAAATTTGGTTTTATTTGTGCCTTACGGATTCTTTGCCTGTTATTATACGAAGATCAATAAATGGATTCCGGCCTTTTTGATGATTTTGTTTGCTTCAGTTAGTATTGAATCAACGCAATTAATCATCGGTAGAATTTTCGATATTGATGATATTATTTTGAATCTTATCGGGGGCATGTTGGGGTATGGCATATACTTTGTTTTACAGAAAATTAAGGAGCATTTACCAAAAGTTTTACGGAAAGATTGGTTTCTTAATTTTTTGTCCCTTCTTTTTGTTGGGGGATTAATCGGATATATCTGGATGGTGGTTAGATAATGGAAAATACTTTTGAAATTTTTAACGAGACAGATTGTGACTTAGAAGAAGAAATTGATAAGTTACATGAGTTTATTACTTTTGTGTTAAAAGAAGAGAAATTAGAAAACGTAGAATTCAATATTATTTTTATTGATAATCCTAGAATTCATGAGATAAACTTAACGTATCGAGGAGTTGATCGTCCGACCGATGTCATCAGTTTTGCCTTAGAGGATAATAAGACAATTGATTTAGGTGTTCGTTTATTAGGAGATATTTATATTTCGATCGATAAAGCTAAGGAACAAGCAACGTCTTTCGGTCATTCTCTAAGACGAGAGATTTCTTTTTTAGCGGTACATGGTTTGTTGCACTTACTTGGTTATGATCATATGACTGAGGAAGAAGAAAAAGTGATGTTTGCGAAACAAGAAGAATTATTACAAAAATTTCAAATTACGAGGTAGGAGTGGTAGTGATGTTAGAAAAGTTACAAGCCTTATTAAAAAATAGTCAAAGTAAGTATTATCATTTTCCTGTTGCCTGTTTTTTAGAGTGTCAGGATGGAAGCCTTTTTGGAGGAGTTAACGTTGAAACCTCTTCCCCTAATGCGGGAATTTGTGCGGAGAGAAATGCGCTTTTTCATGCACTTTCTTGTGGGAAGAATAAAAATGATTTTACGAAGCTTCATCTTTATGCGGAAAGTAAAGAGAGTATTTTTCCTTGTTTTATTTGTAGACAAGCTCTAATTGATTACTGTAATAGAGAGTTAGAAATTCTTATTTATCATGAAGATGGGAAAATAGAAAATTATTCTTTGGATGAGTTGTGCCCTCATTCATTTAGTGAGGAGAATTTACGATGAAAAGTGGTTTTGTTAGTATTGTTGGACGTCCTAATGTTGGGAAGAGTACATTATTAAATAGTATTTTAGAGACAAAGCTTGCGATTACTTCGGATAAATCAGGAACAACGAGAAATATTATTCAAGGGGTTTATGAAGATACGGACAGTCAGATTGTTTTCGTAGATACGCCAGGTATTCATAAACCACTTAATAAATTAGGAAATATTTTGAATAAGAAAGCTTATCAGTCTGTAGATAATGTTGATTTAATTTTGTTTTTAGTGGATGTTGAAGCAGGAATTGGTAAGGGAGATAAATTTGTATTAGAAAAAATTAAAGAAGAAAATGTTCCAATTATCTTGGTATTAAATAAAGTTGATCGAGTAAAGAAAGAAAAACTATTACAGTTAATTGATGAATATAAAGATTTATATTCTTTTTGTGAGATATTCCCAATATCGGCTTTAAAGAACGATAATATCGAACCGTTAATTCAAACAATCAAAAAATATTTACCTAATGAAGGAAAGATTTTTACTGATGATACATTTACGAATATTTCTACTAGTTTTTATGTCAGTGAGATTGTTCGGGAAAAAATATTACGCTTAACGAAAGAAGAAGTTCCACATTCTGTTACTTGTTATTTAGAAAAGATGGATCAAGATAAAGACAAAGTTCATCTTCAAGTTTTGGTTGTTGTCGATCGAGATAATTTAAAGAAAATATTGATCGGTAAAAATGGTAGTATGATGAAAAGAGTAGGAATGGAAGCTCGTCAAGACTTAGAAGAATATTTTCAAAAACGTGTTTACTTAGAAACTTATGTGAAAACGATTGAAAATTGGCGTGATAAACAAAAATATTTAAAAGAATTGGGACTAGATGAATTAGATTCTTAAAAAATTATCATTCTATTAATGGGTGATAAAGATGAATCAATTATTATGGGATTTATTTCGTAAAACAGGGAATGTAAATTATTATGTTTTATCGAAAAAGATCAAAGAAAAGAAGTGATTTTTCTTGGCACTAATCAAAGTAGAAGGAATCGTTTTAAAAGAGACCAATTATAGTGAAGCTAGCAAGATTTTAACGATTCTTACTAAAGATTACGGATTAGTTAGTGTGATGGCACAGGGCTGCCGTAATTTAAAAAGTAAACTTCGAGGCGTTAGTCAAAAGTTTAGTTATGGGATATTTACGATTTTTTATCGTGAGAATGGAGTTTCTAATCTCCGTTCTGTAGATATTTTAGATCCTTTTTTGACAATGCTTTCTGATATCGAAAAGATTAGTTACGCCACTTTCCTTTTGGAACTTAGTGAACAGGTGGTAAAAGAAAGTAACAGTTTAGAAGTGTTTGAGTTGTTGATTGCTAGTTTAAAAAAGATTAATGAGGGTTATTCACCAAATATTATGACAAATATTTTGGAGTTAAAGCTACTCGATTATTTAGGCATTAGGCCTGTTATAGACGGGTGTAGTATCTGTGGAAGTACAAAGGATATTGTCACGGTCTCTGCTAATGATGGCGGATATCTTTGTAAGAATTGTCTAACTAATCAGAAGCTTTACAGTAGCCGTACGGTGAAATTAATCCGCATGCTTTTTTATGTCGATATTAATAAGATTACCAAACTAGAAATTAGAGAAGAAACACAAAAAGAAATTAGTGAGTTTATCGATGAATATTATGATAAATATGCTGGAATATATTTAAAAAGCAAGAATTTTCTTAAGAACTTAAATAAGATTAGCAAAGTAGGATAGAGGTATATTATGAAGAAATTTTTACAGAAACCGTATTGGATCACCATACTCTTAGTCAGTATTATTTTTCTAATTGTTTGGCTAGGAAAAGGCTTGTTTCCTTTCGGAGGTAATTCTTTAATTTGGGGAGACATGCATGATCAAATTACGGCTTTTTATTATCATTTCTATGATTCCTTTTGGGGAAATGCCTCCTTACTTGTCGATTTTACGACAAGTGGGTCGGTTAATTTTTTAGGAATACTTGCTTATTATATTTTGAGCCCTTTAAGTTTCTTAGTTTTGTTTTTTCCAAGAGATGATATCTATTTAGCGGTTTCTTTTATTGTTGCCTTTAAGATTTTACTCTCTAGTTTGACTTGTCTTTATTTTATTCGCTATACTTTTAAGCGTCTTTCTAATTGGGTTGGTGTTTTACTAGCGATTTGCTATGCTTTTTCAGGATATAGTTTAGCCATGTATCAGATCACGCCATGGATGGATGTCATGTATATTTTTCCACTGTTGATGATTGGCTTAAAAAAGTTATTGGATTTGGAAAAACCTACGTGGTATATTGTTACGTTAACTGCAGCACTGGTGTTTAGTTTTTATGTTTCGATAATGACTTTATTCTTTATCTTTTTGGCATCTTTTATTTATCTACTTGTCTATAAGGAAAAAGAAGATCGTAAAAAAGCTATTTTATCTTTAGGAATTGCGACAGTTCTTAGTGTATTATTAGCGGTGGTTATCATTTTACCTTCGTATTTACAAATTTCTGTATCTTCTAGAATGGGATTTGATATTAATGAGATTTTAAACTCAAGGACAGGACCAATTACCGATAAATTATCGTTCTTTATGTTCGGTGGTATCATGTATTTAGGGCTCTTTTTCCTTGCTAAAAAATGGAAATATCATCAAGAGTTTTTAACGTGGTATATCCCAACTACTTTAATTATGTTGATTCCTTGTATTGTTGAGCCGTTGAATAAGGTTTTACATTTTGGTTCCTATGCTTTTTTTCCATATCGATTTGGTTTTATCATGATGTTTTTACTTATCATCGGTGCATGTTATGGATTCCAGTATTGTACGGATAGAAAAAAGGTGGGTAAAGAAAATAAGGCATTATCTATTACCTTGGTCGTTACCATTTTACTTTTCTTGATCGGTATTACGGTTTATATGTATGAAGATTTTCAAATGAATTTGCGTACACTTACGATTTCTAAGAATCATTGGTTATTGTTTTATCTTTTCCTTATGACTTTAGCTAGTTTTGGTGACTGTTTCTTTCTTTGGAAAAGAGGTAAACGCCTTTCTATAGGTGGAATGGTTATTATCACTTTAACGCATATTACGTGTTGTAGTTTCCTATATTTAGGCATTGACTTTGACCAAGAACGTTTGACTGGACAGTATGAAGATTTACAAAAATTAGAAAAAACTTATCAAGAAGGCGATTATTATCGTGTGAAGAATATGACTTCTAGTTATGTAATGAATAGTGGTATGGTAATGCGCTATCATACTCTTGATCATTTTACTTCTTTAACAGATCGAACTAATCTACGTAGTTTAAAGAAACTCGGTTATTCTTCCATGTGGGTGAAGACGTTCTCTAAAGGTGGAACTTTATTTACAGACAGTTTGCTTGCGAATCGTTATATTATTTCTAAAGCCAAGATTGATGATGAATATTATCAGTATGTAGATACTTTTGGTAAGTTAGAATTCTATCAAGCTAAACTTACGCCATCTTACGGATACTTTTTAACCAAGAATGATGAGATTATGGATCAAGATAATTCCTTTGCGGTTCAAAATGAAATTTATCAAGATATTACTGGAACAGATCAAGATATTTTTCAAGTGATCAATGAATTTGAGTTAGAAAACATCAAAAAGAAAGTGACCAAGGATGGACATATTTCTTATACAATTAAAGATGAGGATGCTTATAATTATTTAATTAAAGATATTGTCGTTGAAGGAAAGAAAACGTTGTATTTAGAAATTTTAAAAGATTTAGATAATACGACGAATGCGGGTATTTATCAGAAATTTAATATTTATATTAATGATAATCTTTATGTGAAAAATGCTCTTACGGATTACAATAATGGCGTCATTAATTTAGGAACCTTTGAAGATGAACATGTCAATATTAAAATCGAATTATTAGCTGATGTTGAGGTAGATAACTTGACGATTGGGGTAATGGATAATCAATTATATGAAGAGTTTGTTCAAGAAGAAAAAATTGATACCAAAGTGGATTATCATGAAAATCAAATTCGCGTTCAAGTAGAAAGTGAAGACAAACAAATTTTATTTTTACCGGTTGCTTATAATGAGGGTTATCAAGCTACACTAAATGGAAAAGAAGTCGAAGTATTAAAAGTATTTGATAATTTTATCGGAATTGAAGTAGAACAAGGAGAAAATGATATTACTTTAACGTTTATTCCACCTGGATTAAAAATATCTGCACTTGTGAGTTTAGTCGCGTTAATCCTAACGATTATTTTGATTAAAACAGGACTTTACCAGAAGCTATTAAATGTTAAATGGTTACAAAATATGACTTATTTTATCTATATTTTATTGTATCTACTTGTCGTTGGTGTTCTTTATATTGGTTGTACATTAATTTATATTTTATCGTATTTTATCTATTTTCATGTTTAAGCTTGACTTCTTTTTAGGAAAAGCTTTATAATAAGTTTGTTCAATCAATGAAATGCGATGATGACCTTGGAAAAGTCGGAGCAATATGAAAGAAAGTGATTCTTCTAGAATAAATAGGGTGGAACCGCGGAAAAACTTTTTCGTCCCTAGTTTATTCTAGAAGTTTTTTCTATTATAGGAGGGAGAACATGGCTGAATATCAAACATATAATGTTAGAGATATGACTATCCAAAAGCATAATCAAACCTATATTATCAAGAAGGATCGTTCGTCTAGACAATGTCCCGTTTTAGATGTTCGCGCTAGTTTATTACACGAAAAACAGTGTTTGACACCAGAAAGAGTAGAAGAATTGGTGGCATTAGCGAAGAATGAGCCGCGTCGGTATGTAGAAGAATTAATTAGGTTAAATACAAAGGATCATCTTCTACTAACGGAGCAGGAAGGAAATTCTTATTTGTTACCTTCCCATATGCGAGGACATTATCAAAAATGTAAGCTTTATGAAGGGGAGGATTATCGTGTTTGCTTCGTCGATAAAGCTATAGAGGATTTTTCTTGTTTTTTTGAGGAGTTAACGAAAAAAAGAAGAAGCGATTCTTATACGTTTATGAAGGAACATTTAGAAAAACAAACGGTAAAGAATTTACATATTTATCTTCATCCGTTTACAGAGGTTTATTCAACCGCTGAAGGGATTACTCTTGATGAAGAACCGTTACTACCAACTCCTCCAGCCTTGTATTATAGTGTAATAGAGAATTTAGACCAGACAATTCCGAAAGAAGAAGTGACCATGATGAACAACATGATCGATTCCTTTGTTCAAGTAAATGGATACTTTAATTGGGGGAAATTTAATGAGGAAGAACTTGTTCTCTATAATAGAGGTAGTTTAAAAATAGAAGGGATTCAATTAGCTCCTTCAGTAGTAGAAAAAGCAAAGTCATATATGAAAAAGAGAGGGATATAGAATGAGTGAAAAAAAGATAACAATGGAAAAGATGGTAAATCTTTGTAAGCAGTATGGATTTATTTTTCAGGGAAGTGAAATTTATGGTGGACTTGCCAACACTTGGGATTATGGTCCACTAGGCTCAAGATTAAAAAATAATATTAAAGATGCTTGGCGTAAACGTTTTATTCAAGAAAGAGAAAATGCTTATGAGGTAGATGCGGATATTTTGATGCATCCAAGGGTATGGGAAGCGAGTGGACATGTGGCTAGTTTTTCCGATCCTTTAATCGATTGTAAACATTGTAAGATGAGACATCGCGCTGATAATTTGATCGATGATTTTGATCCTAACGCCCATGCTGATGGAATGACTAAGGAAGAAATGATTGCCTATATCGAAGAACATAAGGTTCCTTGTCCACATTGTGGTAAGAGTGAATTTACGGGTATCAGGGAATTTAATTTGATGTTTCAAACCTATAGAGGAACCACTGAGGATTCTAAATCCGTAGTGTACTTACGTCCGGAAAACGCTCAAGGAGAGTATGTTAACTTTTTAAATGTATTGCGTAGTACGAGAACTAAACTTCCTTTTAGTATTGGACAGATTGGTAAAGCATTCCGTAATGAGATCACGCCTGGTAACTTTACGTTTAGAACTATCGAGTTTGAACAGATGGAGTATCAGACATTCTGTAAAGAAGGAACAGATAGTGAGTTATATCGTTACTTTAAAGAGTATGGTAAGAAATTTTATATGGATTTAGGTATACCTGAAGAGGACTTGCGTTTTCATGATCATGAAAAGTTAGCCCATTATGCCAAAGAAGCTTGTGATATCGAGTATCATTTCCCATTTGGTTGGGGGGAAATTAATGGTACTCATAATCGTACAAATTATGATTTGACTCGTCATCAAGAATATTCAAAAACATCAATGGAATATTTAGATCCAGAAACAAATGAGAAATTTATTCCATATATTATTGAGTCTACTTATGGATTAGATAGAACAGTACTTGCTATTTTGTTTAATGCTTATGAAGAAGAACAATTAGCAGATGGCACAACCAGAGAAGTGATGCATTTTCATCCGTTCCTTGCTCCTTATAAGGTAGCGGTTTTACCTTTAATGAAGAAGTATCATAGTGAAAAAGCTAAGGAAGTTTATCAAATGTTAGCTAAGAATTTTATGACTACCTATGATGAAACCGGAAATATTGGTAAACGTTATCGTCGTCAGGATGTTGCAGGAACTCCTTTCTGTATTACTATTGATGAAGAAACATTAAATAATAATACAGTAACGATTCGTGATCGTGATACGATGGAACAAGTTACTTTACCACTTGATGAAGTCATATCTTATATCGAAGAAAGAATTAAGTTTTAATAATTATAGAATCACTTGGTTTACTTTAACTGTGACTGGTGATTCTTTTTCGTGCTTTTATTGTTGCATTTTACTTATTTGTGATATAATTAATTTCGAAAGGAGTAGGGGTATGAATAAGAAGTTAACGGTCGTATTAATTGCGATTATCGTTGTTTTAGCTTTAGCGTTGGGGTTTGTTATTGCTAAACCATATTTATTTCCTGAAGAGGAAGAACAAGAAATGAGTGGCAATCGTGATACAGAAGAAACTGAGCGTAAAGAAGAACCAGAAGAAATTACTTATCGACAATTATATGAGGAGTACTTAACCAATCATATTTTTAATCAAGAAGATATCTCAGAAGTAATGGGATTGTTTCTAGATATGGAAAATCAAGAAAATCCTGTCTTTGTATTAAAATATTTAGATAAAAATAACGATTATCAAATAGTCTTATTAAATATTTCTGGGGATACAGTAGAAGCAAGTGAAGAATATGATTCATTGAGTGTCCACTATTTATACAATATTGAAGAAGATAAAGTCGAATATTTTATTAAAAATACAAATAGTTCTACTTATCTTTCCATTAAAGATATCTTGGACAAAGCTAACGAGATTGAACAAGTGGTGACAGACGATTTGGATCAGGCTTTTGTGTTAATTGATCAAGCTATGGATTTTTATACGATTGAAGAAGAGAAAATCGCCAATAGTATAAATAAAATTGATGCTAAACACACTGAGCAAAATTCTAGTTCTGTAACTTCTAAAGTAGATGAGATTCGCTCAAATGTTTTGCAGAAGGATCAAACAGGTATTTATAATTCAAAATATAAAATTTCGTATGGTACTTATGTGTATGGTGATGAATCAATTACTCTTTCTGCAGATGGTTCTGTACTTGAAAAACGTGGTACTTCGGAAAGAAGTGGTAGTTTTTATCTACAGTATGACAAGATTATTGTAAATGTTAATTCGGTTTTTCTTCGTACCTATGTCATTGAAGGAGATAATCAATTACGTTATAGTGATAGTGGTGATCGAAGGGATAATACGATTTGGAACTTACAATCATAATTAAAGGGCTTTACTCGAAAGGTAGTAAAGCCTTTTTTAAATGACGATGGATAAAAGAAAGTCATTTTACTGTCAAATTTTTCTGAAAATGTCAGGTCTTTAATTTTTAGAAAATGTCAGTATTGTCTATTTTAGATAACATCAAAAGGAGAACTTTTGATGTTTTTATATTGTACAAATACTAGTTAGTCAAGAGTCAAGATAAATGCTTTCGCACTCTTGACTAACATCCGTGAGTTAATGCATAGTACATAGATTGATGTGATACCACTGGTGGCAGTCCTTTTCTCCACGGTGATGCGTTTGGCTTATGTGATTTTGATAAATTGATTTGTTCTTTACTTTTGGATTCTTTCATGGTTGATTGATTGATTATTTTTAAGTCTTTTATTATTTTAATATCATACCATTCTTCATTATATAAAATATGTTTTGTTCCATCTAGAAAAGTATAAACTTTTACTTTTCCAGATGTGGGAAGGTAATATTTTTTATTATCTTTCATAATAATGTGATATGATTTATCATATTTTAAATAAGAATTATGATAAACTTTATGTTCACTCCAAACAGCGAGTTCTTTGTTATAATCAAAATCTTTGTCTAGACATATAAACTTATTTTTGTTATTATCAATTGGAAGAGCAAATCTAGCATTATATTTTGGGATGAATATATCTGTTAAATATCGATTTGCCTCTTCAATTGTTGTGATATTTTTCTTTTTGAGTTCTTTATATAAACGATCTTGAAAAGTTCTCCATAGACGTTTAACTCTACCTTTAGCTCTCGGATTCATGGTAGAAATAATATCAGTTCCTATGTGCTCTAACATATTAGCGAATCTGGTATTTTTTATTTGTTTCCCATTTAATTCTTCTTCCAAAGTAAGCTCACGCTTGTTAGATTTAAATACAGTTCTGTAATCTGAATACAGACATTCAGGTATTCCATCACCTTTCATAGTTTGCATCATAACCATTTGATATCCAAATATATTTTCTTGATAATCGAAGTAGGCACCAGTAACCTTACCAGTAGCGTCATCAATGGCACCATGAAGATAATAATAGTTATCATCGCCATAAAACCATTTGTGCTTGGAAGCATCAATCTGTACTAATTCACCAGCATATTCCTTTCTTTCCCTTGGAGGATGAGAGGATTTCCGCTTTTTATACTTACATGGTGATTCAATGCCATTAGAAGTAAGCAAAGTGTAAATAAAAGAGTCAGAAACAACTATATAGTGGAAATCTTCTAAATCATCATTAAAATGATGGAAATTCCATCCGCTATATTCATTGAGATATAAGTCTACTATTTTCTTTTTAAGATTATTAGAATAACCTTTGCCAGTAGATTTGTTTTTGCTTTTATGTGGGATACTTTGAACTCCATATAATCTATAAGCTTTTTTCTTTCTGTAAATTTGTCTTTCAGATAGACCGGTTAGTCTAACGGCATCAGAGGTTTTAATTTCCCCAGTGATTAATTTTACTAAAATATCATTCATTCCTTGTTCTTTCATAGTTAATGTAATCCTTTCGTTATTCATATGTGATTACTCCTTTCACAAGGAGCATATTATACCATAGACTGACATTTTCAAAAAAATATATAACATGACATTATCACAAAATGATTACAGTATACGTGAATTTTTAGACTAAATGCAGGTTTATGAAGTAACATTTAATTTACAAG
>UQRY01000022.1 GCA_900543675.1 uncultured Mycoplasmatota bacterium | reverse complement strand
TTAAAAATCCAAAACTTCTAACAATAATAATCATAATCTATATTCTATATAAAGAATAATTAACAATGTTTCACGTGAAACATTGTGTATAAAATATATATTTAAGAAATAAATCTTTATCCATAATTTTAGATTCCTATAAAATCGATAAGTAATTACTATACTAAATACACAATGCTAATTTATTTTATCCACAAAGCGGTGGAATCGATATGGCACAAAAAAAACATAGACCCTAAAAGATCTATGTTTCACGTGAAACATGTGAATTCTATTCCACTGTTTCCTCTTCTGCTTCATCCGTTTCTGAAGTACTATCAATTACAGATACAGTAGCAACACGTTGATCATCCTTCAAATGGATTAATCTAACTCCTTGTGTAGCTCGTTTAAGCGTAGAAATCTGATCCATTGGCATTCTCATGATTATACCGTTATCAGTAATAATAATTAAATCATCCGCATCTGTAACAGCCTTCAATGAAACCATACTTCCATTCTTTTCTGTAATATGTAGAGCCATAACTCCCTTACTACCACGGTGAGTTAATCGATACTCATCAACTTCAGTTTTCTTACCATAACCATTAACAGTAACAACTAAAATTTTCTGAGAGTTATCCACAACTTCGCCACCAACGGTAATCGCACCATCTAATTCCATTCCTTTAACACCAGAAGCAGTTCTTCCCATCACACGAATTTCTTTTTCACTAAATCTGACCATACGTCCATTCGAAGCACCTATCAATACTTCATTCTCACCTGTCGTTTTACGAACGGAGATTAATTCGTCATCCTCTTTTAACGTTATGGCCAACTTACCACTTGATCTAATATTATCAAATTCAGATAAATTCGTCCGTTTTACTAATCCATTCTTAGTAATAAATAACAAATAATCGAACGAATGTTCGCTAGCTTCTAGAGTAACAACAGAACTTATATATTCTTCTTTCTCAAGAGGAAGCAAATTAATGATAGGTAGTCCCTTACTCTGACGACTGTATTCAGGGATTTCATAACCTTTCATCCGATATACCTTACCCTTATTCGTAAAGAATAAAATATAATCATGAGTACTCATATTGAGCATTTTCTCCACAAAATCCTCTTCGTTAGTCGTCATACCTTTTATACCTACACCACCACGATTTTGTGTACGATAAGCATCAACAGGCATACGTTTAATGTACCCTTTATTCGTTAGTGTGATCAAAGTCTGTTCTACTGGAATTAAAGACTCATCTTCGATATATTCAATAGCTGTCATATCAATAGCTGTTCTACGTTCATCACCATATTTATCTTTAATTTCTAATAATTCATTTTTGATAACTTCCAAAATCTTTTCATCACTACTCAAAATTAACCTTAGCTCCCCTATTAACTTCAATAAATCAGCTAATTCATTTTCTATTTTCTCGCGCTCTAATCCAGTTAATCTTCTTAACTTCATCTCTAGAATCGCATTAGCTTGAACCTCAGATAAGCCAAATTTCGACATTAAACCAGATCGAGCTTCGTCATCAGAATTAGCTGCTTTAATTAATTGAATAATTTCATCAATATTATCAAGAGCTATCTTTAATCCTTCTAAAATATGAACACGCTTTTCAGCATTCTCCAAATCAAAACGAGTTCTACGAATAATTACTTCGCGTTGGAAATCAATATATTTTGCGATAATATCCTTTAATCCTAATGTTTTAGGAACACCTTGATCAAGCATAAGGAAAATAATACCGTAACTAACCTGAAGACTTGTATGTTTATATAATTTATTCAAAACAACCTGAGCATTAGCATCTTTTTTCAACGTGATTGTAATTTTAATTCCATCTTTTAAATCAGAATGATAATCTGAAATTCCTTCAATTGTCTTGTTATGAACAAGTTCAGCAACCTTGTTTTTTAAATCCAAAGTATTAATTCCATAAGGTACTTCTTCAATAATAATATATTGTTTACCATTCTTTTCCTCAATATGAGCCTTACTACGTATAGTAATAGACCCCCTACCTGTTTCATAAGCTTTTCTAATACCACTATTTCCTAAAATAGTAGCACCAGTAGGAAAATCAGGTCCTTTTACATACTGCATTAACTCATTTAACTCAATATCAGGATTATCAATATAAGCCACACAACCATCAATAACTTCACCCAAATTATGAGGTGGGATGTTTGTGGCCATACCAACAGCAATACCTGTAGTACCATTTACTAAAATATTCGGAAATCTAGAAGGTAAAACAACTGGCTCCTTTGTAGATTCATCGAAGTTTGGAATAAAATCAACAGTATTTTTATTGATATTTCTAAGTAATTCCAAAGAAATCTTCGAAAGTCTAGATTCTGTATATCGCATGGCAGCTGCGCCATAACCTTCAATATTTCCAAAGTTACCATGACCATCTATCAACATGTAGCGATAGGAAAAATCTTGAGCCATTCTTACCATTGCTTCATAAATAGAAGAATCTCCATGAGGGTGATAATTACCCATAACCTCACCGACAGTTTTCGCACTTTTTTTATGAGGCTTATCAGGGGTATAACCAGACTCATACATAGAATATAAAATTCGACGATGAACAGGTTTTAATCCATCACGAAGATCAGGAATAGCACGAGCAGTTATAACACTCATCGAATAATCCAAAAAGGAATCTTGTACTTCTTTTACAATATTATTGTGTTCTAATCTATCCATTTAATAAACCTCCTAAATATCCAAATTCTGAACGTAAGTTGCATTAGTTTCAATGAAGTTTCTACGAGGTTCTACTTCTTCTCCCATCAATTTAGAGAATACTTCATCAGCTTGAACAGCATCTTCCACCGTAATCTTACGCAAAACACGTTTATTAATATCCATTGTTGTCTCATTTAACTCTTCCGCATCCATCTCTCCAAGACCTTTCATTCTGGCAATTTCATACTTAACATTAGGTCCTAAACTAGCAAGATACTCATCACGCTCAGCATCATCTAGCACATATTTTCTCGTTTTACCGTGTGTAATTCGATAAAGAGGAGGTTGTGCAGCATAAACATGCCCAGCATCAACAATTGGTCTAAAAAAGCGATAAAATAACGTTAAAAGTAATACTCGAATATGACTTCCATCAACATCGGCATCTGTCATAATAATAATCTTGTGATACCGTAATTTGGAAATATCAAACTCTTCCCCTATTCCAGTACCAAAAGCGGTAATAATTGTTCTAATTTCTTCATTAGACAAAGCTCTATCTAATCTAGCCTTCTCTACATTTAAAATCTTTCCACGAAGTGGTAATACAGCCTGTGTCATACTGTCTCTACCCTTAATTGCCGAACCACCAGCTGAATCACCCTCGACAAGAAAAATTTCACTAACCGTAGCATCCTTACTCTTACAATCAGATAGCTTTCCATAAAAATTAGTGATATCCAAATCGCCTTTTCTTCTTGTTAATTCACGAGCCTTTTTAGCAGCTACTCGGGCACGAGCTGCTGTCATCGACTTATCGATAATAATCTTCGCTTCATCTGGATTCTCTAATAAAAATCGTTCCAACGTTTCAGAAAAAATCTTATCCGCGATTCCTCTAACTTCTGCATTTCCTAATTTCGTTTTAGTCTGCCCTTCAAATTGAGGATCAGGATGCTTACAAGAAATAATCATCGTCAAACCTTCACGAACATCATCACCAGTCAACGGTTCATCATTAGATTTTAACAATCCCGTGCTAGTAGCATACTTATTTAATACACGAGTAAGAGCTCTTCTAACTCCTTCCTCATGAGTACCACCTTCAGGAGTATTGATATTATTTACAAAAGAATAAATACTGGAATTATAACTTTCGTTATACTGAAAAGCAACTTCCAAAGAAATATCCTTATCTTTACCACTAACATCGACAATCGTATTATGAATAGGCGATTTATTCTCATTTAACATATGCACATATTCACGAATACCGCCTTCATATAAAAACTCATCACGACGTTCATCTTCACGCTCATCGATTAAAATAATTCGAAGTCCTTTATTTAAAAAGGCTAATTCTCTTAATCTATTCTTTAACGTTTCGTAGTCAAAAACCGTAGTCTCTGTAAAAATCTCTGGATCTGGTTTAAATGTAACAGTCGTACCAGTACGGTCATCTGAACACTGATCAATTATCGCAAGATCCGCTTCAGGATGCCCACCATTTACAAAGCGTTGAAAATAGACGTTTCCTTCTTTATAAACTCTTACTTCCATCCATTCAGATAAAGCATTAACAACACTCGCACCAACACCATGTAAGCCACCAGAAACTTTATAACCGCCACCACCGAATTTTCCACCGGCATGAAGTACAGTATAAATCGTTTCTACTGTAGACTTACCAGTCTTAGGATGTATTCCAACCGGAACTCCTCTTCCATCATCTCTAACTGTAATTGTATTTTCTTTTCCAACAATTACTTCAATATCATCACAATATCCAGCTAGTGCCTCATCGATAGAGTTATCCACGATTTCCCAAACTAAATGATGTAACCCTCTAGAACTAGTCGTACCAATATACATACCAGGTCTTTTTCTAACCGCTTCTAGACCTTCAAGTACTTGAATCGAAGAGGAATCATATGTTCCTTCTACCTTTTCTTCCATTTCCATTATTATCCCCTACTTTCTCTGTAATTTTCCCTTGATCAACGACAAATACTTTAGCTTTTTCTACCAATTTACGATTAATATTCTTTAAATCAGTAGTCGTAATAATAATCTGAATATCACTTGGCAAACAAGCAATCAAACGATTTCTCTTTTTCACATCTAACTCACTAAAAATATCATCAAGTAATAATATTGGCGTGGTATTCAAAATCTGATAAAAAACTTGAACCTCTGCTAATTTAAAGGCAATAATCGCTAAACGTTTTTGACCTTCTGAACCATAAACTTTAAGATCGTCATCCACTAGAAAAAAAGTAAAATCATCACGATGTGGCCCATATAGCGTCGTTCCTTGCAACATTTCACGTTTTTGATTCTTTGTCAGTTTTTCCATAAATTTTGTTCTTATCTCTTCTTCATCATAACTAACCAAATCAATATTATTTTCATACCGAACCGTTAGACCAGATAAACCAGATATTCTTTCATAAATATCTCCAACAATAGCACTAATTAAGTCCATATATCTTTTCCTACAAGCATAAACAAAAACAGCTTTTTCTACCAATTTATCGTTTAAAATCTCTAAATACCGCAAATCAGTATATTGATTCATATTTAATAACTTCAAATATTCATTTCTGTTTTTTAAGATTTTATTATACTCATTTAGATATTGAGCATAAAATTGGAACAATTGACTGATTTCAATATTCATAAAGTTTCTGCGAAAAGCAGGAGATCCTTTAATCATCTCTAAATCATCTGGACAAAACATGATTACTTTCATATTAAAGATATAATCAGAGATTTTTTTAACCTCTTTATCATTAACCATTACTTTTTTTTCTGATTTATTCGTTAAAACAAATTGCAAGTCTTTTATTTTTTTTTCTTCTTTGATTGTTCCCTTAATTCTACAAGCAAGCATTTCCTTTCTGATTAAGTTGTTTTCCACCCCATAGCGATGTGATTTAGTTAAAGCAAGTACATATATACTCTCTAAAATATTTGTCTTTCCTTGGGCATTATTTCCTATGAAAATATTAATATTAGGATCTAGTTTTACTTTAAGTTTAGAATAATTACGATAATTAGCTAGTTCAATTTTAGATAAATACATAAATTACACCCTAAAATCATCGATAATCACCTTTTTTCAAAACTAGTACTCCCATACTTGCACATATATTATACCACGAGTAATCGGCTAAAACTACAAAAAAAAGGAAAAAGCCTTAACTTTTTTCCACTTTTCTGGAGTCTAATAAGCACTGTAGACGACTCGCTCTTAAAATCTGATTTTCTATCGAAAGTTTAGAAATAGGAATAACAAGATCTTTACCATTCTTAAAAAGAATTCTTGTCCCTACAGAATCTCCCAATACCTTATCAATAGAATTTAAAGAAAGCCAAATACAATCATACGAACTAGGAGAAGTAGTAGGAAAAAAAATAATTCCTCTAGTTTCTTCAACAATGATAGGTAATTTATAATTAAATCCTAACATTCTTTTACTTCCTTCTACCCTTCCTTGATAACTACTACCAAAATAACAACAACTATAATCCATCACTTCATAAGCATTTTCTTCTAGAATACTATCTGTTTGATATTCCATAATTTTTGTCTTATTAGGCTCTATCCCAATAACCGCCATTGTTTCATTATTTACCTCATATTTATTCATAAACTTTCCCCCTATCACTTGTCCATCAACCGATGAATGTCCCCTACTCTAACAGCTTGGATGGGCGAAAAAAGTCGAAAAAAAAGAAAATAGCTCAAAAAACTATTTTTCTTTTCTAATAAGTACGAATTGGTAATACTAATTGTACTAAACCTTCATCTTTTGCTGATTTCAAAATAATTGGCTTAATTTCTCCTACAAAAGAAATTTCTACTTCATCATCTTCAAATGATTTTAAAGCATCCATCATATATTTGGCTACAAAAGAAATCTTCAAATTCTCATCATTGTTCTTTTCAATGAGCATTTTCTCCTCTACTCTACCAATTTCAGCACTACTGCTCTTAACAAACAATTTATTTCCATCGATTTCAAAAGTAACAATATTTTTCTCTTTATCACTTGTCAAAATACTAGCACGATCAATTACATTATATAATTCATTTATTCTAGTTTTAATAGATAATAAGAATTCATCAGGTAATAAATTCGCTGTATTTGGATATGTTCCACTAATTAAACGAGATTGAAATAATAAATTCTGATATTGAATTAACACTTTATTACTAAAAACATGTAATGCAATATTTTCCTCACTATCATCCATAATTTTAATGAATTCTAATAAATTTTTACTAGGAATAACAATATTATAGTTTTCTTCTACTACATCGTTTAATGGAATTACTTTTCTAGCTAAACGATAGGAATCAGTAGAATTACATTCTAATAAATTCCCCATAATTTTAAAATTGATACCTGTTAAAATTGGTCTAGATTCATCATTACTAGAAGCAAATGAGGTTTGATTAATGATACTAGCAAATACTTTGGAAGAAATAAGAATAGGATTCTTACTCTTTTCTAAATTAATATTAGGATACTCATTTTTACTAATTCCATTTAAATTAAATTCACTATTCTCTGTATAAATAATGATCTTTAATTCATCCACTACTTCAATATTAATATATTCATCAGGTAATTTTCTAACAATATCTAATATGTATTTACCTTGAATAATAATACTTCCTGTTGATTCAATTAACATATCATCATTTTTTTCTAGAAATACTTGAATAGTAATATCATTATCACTAGCTGTTAAAGTTAATCCTTTATCCTCTAGTTCAAATTTAATTCCCGCTAAAACAGGTACTAAATTTTTTGTGGATATGGCTTTAGACACTTTACTTAGTCCATCTAATAATAGTTCTTTTTTGATTTTTAATTTCATGTATATTCCTTCTTTCTTATATAATTATTATTATTATTACTGTGGAAACTGTGGATAACTTGTTTTTTTCTATATTATATCATGGATTTTTCATTTTTCCACCTGTGGATAATCATGTTGATAAAAAATAGTTTTCAACAGTTATACGATTTCTTTCTTCAGTTTTTCGATAATATTCGCAAGTTCTTGGTTGGTTTGCATCTCCTTTTCCACTTTTTCGACAGAATGCATAACAGTAGAATGATCTTTTCCCCCAAACTCTATTCCTATTTTAGGAAAAGACTCATTGGTAAGTTTTCTACAAAGATACATAGCAACCTGTCTTGGAAAGGCTAGATTGGCACTTCTCTTTTTACTTTTCATATCATCGACCGATATTTGGAAGTGTTCTGCGACTATTCGCTGTATCCGATTGATATTGTTTTTTTCACTATATCCTTTATTTACATAGTCTTTTAATACTTCTATGGCTAAGTCGAGTGTGATATCGGCACCTCCCATAATTGTAGAATATGCTAGTAATCTAGTGATAGACCCCTCTAAATGTCGAACATCACTACCGACATTAGAAGCAATATAGTCGATAACGTCGTCTGGAATATTTTTCTCGATAGAATCACCAATGATTTTTTTCTTGATGATCGCTACTCTAAGTTCGAAGTCAGGTGGATAAATATCCGCGGTTAGACCCCAACAAAATCTCGTTCTAAGTCTATCTTCCAGTAGTTTTAAATCATCAGGAGATCGATCTGAGGAAATAATAATTTGCTTGTTCTCATTATATAAGGTAGTAAATGTGTGGAAAAATTCATTCTGTGTTTGAGTTGCCCCTTGAAAAAACTGAATATCATCGATAATTAACACATCAATGTTTCGATATTTATCTTTAAAATAACTGACATAATCAAAATTTTGTCCAAATTCATCTTTTTTATTTATTCCCAGAAAATCATTGATGAATTGATCACTTGGTACATATAATACCTTTTTATTAGAGTGTTGTTCAATATAATTTCCAATTGCATGCATCAGATGGGTTTTTCCTAACCCACTATTTCCATAGATAAATAAAGGATTATAGATATTACCGGGGTTTTCTGCTACATCCATGGCAGCGGCTTGTGCAAATTTATTACTATTTCCGACAATGAAGTTATCAAATGTGTAATTAGGATTCAGATTAGATTGATGTCGTCTTTCTAACTTTGGCTCCCCTATTCCTTCTTTTGATTCGAAAACTTTAGGTTCTGGTGGTTTTTCCTCTTCTAACTCTTCTTTCAGATAAAATTGAATATCAACGTTGTCACCCACGATATCACTAAGCGTATTAACAATTAAATCGTAGTATTTTGTAGCTAAATGTCGTTTGAACATCCCCATAGGAACAATGATTTTGGCTACTCCATCTTTATACTCGTAAAGTTCAGTATCTTTAAACCAAGTATTATAAGAAAGAGGAGTCATTTCGTTTTGAATACTATTTAAAAAGTTTGCCCAAATCATTTTGACGTTCATACTACTCCTCCTACTTCTAACAAATTGCAAGAATTATTGTAACGTAAAACTGTGGAAAAATAAACTCCCAATTTTAAAAAAATTTAAATCCACAGCTAATCCACAAGTAATTCACAGTTTTATCCACAATTTTTTCTTAGAAAATAAAAAAGAAACGGCATTTTTTCCACAATTTCGAAAATTTTTGAATTCACATGGTGGAAAAAGTTTTCAACACCCTGTGGAAACTGTGGATAATTAGAAAAGCAAATTAATTTTTGATATTTGTTGACAAAGTGGTTTAATTTTATTATACTAATGTAGATTTTATGTCTGGAGGTGGAAATATGAAAAGAACTTATCAACCTAATAATAGAAAAATGAAAAAGAAACATGGATTTTTTGCTCGTGTAAAATCTAAAGTTTTAAATAGTCGTAGAGCGAAAGGTCGTAAAAGATTATCGAAGTAAATGCCACTGTCTACAGTGGTTTTTTGTTCTTATCTTATTATATAGTGAGTAGGGTTAAAGATGAAAAAATACGAAGTTGTGAAGGAAAATAGAGATTTCCAAAAAATAATAGAGCAGGGGATATACAAAAAAAATCAACAGTTAATCATATATTATCTCGAAAATACGCTTAATCATGATCGTTTTGGAATTTCGGTAGGCAAAAAAATAGGAAATGCAGTAACAAGGAATAAATGGAAGCGAAGATTACGTAGTATTATCGATAAAAACAAAAAACTATACCAAAATCATCGAGATTATATTATAATATTAAGAAAGAACTGTCATAATTTAGAATTTAACGAATTAGAAGATAGTTTTTTGCATTTATTTGAAAAAGTAAATAAAGAATCCAGATAAGGAGTGTCTATGAAATATAAAAATAAATTTATCATTTTACTTGTTGCCGTCCTTTTGCTTACAGGCTGTACCACTACATTGAAAACAGAGGATAAGAAAGTAGTAAAGAATCCGGAAACAGGTCAAAGTTTAACCGCAAATATATTATGTAAACCAACAAACGAAGAAACCATTAAAGCTTATGAAGAAAATGGTGTAGACCTTGCTGCTTTGCCAAAATGTACAGAGTTTAGTATAACGAGTGGAGGATACGAAGGATTGTGGACTTCACTATTTGTTAAACCGCTAGCATTTATCATTTTGTTCATTATGAAATTCGTAAAGAGCGCAGGTTTGGCCTTAATCTTAACAAGTATTGCTTTAAGATTAATCTTATATCCTGTAACGAAGAAAACAGCGATGCAATCAGAATTGATCAAGAAAGCTAAGCCAGATCTTGACCGTCTAGAAAAGAAATATAAAGATAAAACTGATCAAGATTCTCTAATGAGAAAGAGTCAAGAAATGACAATGATTTATAAGAAATATAATATTAATCCAATATCTGGATGTTTATATTCTTTCATTCAACTTCCATTGTTCATTGCATTCTTAGAAGCAATTAACAGAGTACCAGCTTTATTTGAAGAAACATTCTTAACTCTTCAATTAGGAACAACTCCATCTGTTGGATTGTTTACAAATGGCAATTTTGCTTATGTGATATTAATCGTACTCGTTGGTATAACTACTTATTTCTCCTTTAATTTAAATAAAACCACTGCGCAAACGCAAGATGACCCAATGAAAAATATGACTAATATTATGACAGGTATGATCGTCGTAATGGCATTCTTTATGCCAGCAGCATTATGTCTTTACTGGATCACGACAAATGCCTTTACCATAGCACAGAATTTAATTGTAAAAAGGAGTAAGGAAGTATGTTAGAAATGATCGTAAAAAGTAAATATACTGGAAAAACTAAAGAAGAGGCTATTAATAAAGCAAAGTTATCTCTTCAAGAAACAGAAAATAATCTCTATATTCGTGAATTAGAAACGAAAGGTGGCCTTTTCGGCAAAAAAGTAGAAATAGAAGTCATTTGTCGTGATGATTTAATCACGTATGTAAAAAATTTCTTAAAACAATTAATCGAGAATATGGGTTTAACCGCAAATCTCGAAGTAAAAAAAAGAGAGGATACAGTATTATTTACGATTTACTCCGATCATAATTCGATTCTAATAGGAAAAAATGGTAGAACGTTAGATGCAATAACCACAATTACTAAACAAATGATTCAAAACCTAGTCAATCGTCCATTTCATTTTACGATTGATATTGGAGAATATAAAAAACAACATGAAGAACGCTTAATTCGTTTAGCTAAAAAGATAGCTAAAGAAGTAGCTACTTCAAAAATAGAAGCAAAGTTAGATCCAATGAATTCTTATGAACGAAGAATTATTCATACTACCTTAGCGGAAGATAATAGGGTGAGAACAGAAAGTGAAGGGGAAGAACCTAATCGCTATGTTGTCATCAAACCTAAAGAAGACTAAACTAGTTTAGACTAGTTTTTTCATTTGAAAAAATGTATACAAGAAACATAAATTAGTTTTTAACAGCCCAAATTATTTCCCGGGAAATAATTTTCAGCTCAAAATTAGGAATTTTAATCAGGAAATAAGGGTTAAAATTTCTGTGATATAATAGATACACAAAAAAAATGAAAGAAAAGAGGAGTAGAATATGAATGATACGATAGCAGCCATTTCCACCGCTCAAGGAGTAGGGGCGATATCGATTATTAGAGTAAGTGGACCAGACGCTTTTTCAATAGTTAATAAAGTGTTTACCGGAAAAGATTTGACTAATGTACCTAGTCATACTATTCATTATGGAAAAATTGTTGATCAAAATAGTCCCATCGACGAAGTATTAGTAACTGTAATGAAAGCACCTAAAACCTTTACTCGAGAAGATATTGTCGAGATTAACTGTCATGGAGGAATCGCGCCTACTAATAAAGTATTAGAATTAATATTAAGAAATGGCGCAAGATTAGCGGAAGCAGGAGAATTTACCAAGCGTGCTTTCTTAAATGGTCGTATTGATTTAACTGAAGCTGAGTCAATTATGGATTTAATTTCTTCTAAGACAGAAGCAAGTCGAAAAGTCGCCATCAAAGGATTGACAGGGCATATTAGTCATTTAATTCGTAATCTGAGACAAGAGATACTAGAATTACTAGCTTCCATCGAAGTAAATATTGATTATCCAGAATATGAAGATGCTGTAGAGATGACCAACGAAAAAGTAAAACCCGCCATTAAGAAAATTCAAGATAAGCTTCATCATATTATTGAAGAATCAGAAAACGGAAGAATTTTAACTAGTGGAATTAAAACTGTAATTATTGGTAAGCCAAATGTAGGAAAAAGTAGTATTTTGAATCGTTTATTAGACGAAGAAAAAGCGATTGTCACCGCTATTGAAGGAACCACTAGAGATACAGTAGAAGGAAATATTACCATCAAAGGAGTAGCTTTAAATCTAATCGACACTGCTGGTATTCATGAAACGGAAGATTTAGTAGAAAAAATAGGTGTAGATAAGAGCTTACGCTTAATTGAAGAAGCTGACTTAGTAATCTTAGTACTTAATCAAAATGAAAAACTAAGTTCAGAAGACCGCCAAATTTTGAAAGTTTGCCAAGATAAAAAGACAATCGTCGTGTTGAATAAAAGCGACTTAGAAAAAAGAATCGAAGAAGAAGAGATTCCTTATACAGACATTATTCATACCAATACCCTGGATGAATCTGGAATCGAACCATTAAAAGATAAAATCAGTGAACTTTTCCATCTCGAGCAGTTACAGAGTCAAGACGATTCTTATTTAAGTAATATCCGTCAGATTTCTCTAGCTAAAGAGGCACTTTCGATTTTAGATGAAGCAGTAATGGCTATTCAACAAGAAGTTCCGATTGATATGATCGAAATCGATATTAAACGTGCTTGGGAAAAATTAGGCGAAATTATTGGTGAAACGTATAGTGAAGAACTAATTGATCAATTATTTAGCCAATTTTGCCTAGGAAAATAGAATTATTTGTAACAAAAAATGTTTCTATACTTCAATTTTTATCATTTAAAAGCAAAAATTATTTCCCGGGAAATAATTTTCTTCTGTCTATAAAAAAATTATAGTATAATATGAAACGGTAAAAGGAAGTGATTTTGGTGAAATACGAAATTATTGTTGTTGGTGGTGGACATGCCGGATGCGAAGCAGCTTTAGCCTCTGCTCGACTTGGCCACGAAACCTTACTCATCACCGGAAATAAAAAGAATATAGCAGATATGCCTTGTAATCCTTCAATAGGTGGACCTGCAAAAGGAATTATTGTAAGAGAAATTGATGCTTTAGGTGGAGAAATGGCTAATACAATAGATCATTCCTGCCTTCAAGTAAAAATGTTAAATACCAAAAAAGGACCAGCTGTAAGAGCCTTAAGAGCTCAAGCTGATAAAATAACTTACCCTAAAGTAATGCTAACTACTTTGGAAAATCAAGATAAGTTAACAATTTTAGAGGCTATGGTAGAAGATTTACTTGTTGAAGAGGAAAAAATAAGCGGTGTAATTCTTTCAACTGGTGAGAAGATTCTATCTCAAGCCGTTATTTTGACAACGGGCACTTATTTAAAAGCAACGGTTTTAAGAGGTTCATCAAAAACAGTAAGCGGACCTCATGGCGAAACACCATCTCAGCATCTAAGCGACAATCTAAAAAAATTAGGTTTTACGATACAACGTTTAAAAACAGGAACTCCACCTAGAATTGAGAAAAGTACAATCGATTATTCCCAAGCTAGTCTAGAACCGGGCGATAATATTGCTTATACTTTTTCTTTTGATAATGAGCCATTATACCAAGTAGAAGAGCAAATTCCTTGTCATTTAATTTATACAACCCCAGAAACTCACCAAATAATCTTAGATAACTTAGAGAAATCTAGTATGTATGGAGGATATGTTGAAGGGGTAGGTCCAAGATATTGTCCATCTATCGAAGATAAAATTGTTCGTTTTAAGGATAAAGAACGTCATCAATTATTTTTAGAACCAGAAAGTATTTATTACGATGACATTTATATTCAAGGCTTTTCGACAAGTATGCCAGAAGAGATTCAAGAAAAAATGGTACATAGTTTACCAGGTATGGAGCATGCGAAAATATTAAAGTATGCTTATGCCATAGAATACGATGCAATTGATCCACTTCAATTAAAACAATCATTGGAAACAAAATTAATTGAAAACCTATATACAGCAGGACAGATTAATGGAACTAGTGGTTATGAAGAAGCAGCAGGGCAAGGATTAATTGCCGGAATCAACGCATCATTAAAACTAGAAGGAAAAGCACCACTTATCCTAAAAAGAAATGAAGCTTATATTGGTGTTCTTATCGATGATCTAGTTACGAAAGGAACCAAAGAACCATACCGCATGTTAACTTCTCGTGCCGAATATCGATTACTTTTACGCCATGATAATGCTGATTTACGACTTCGTGATTATGGAAGAGAAGTAGGGTTAATCAATGATGAAAAATATCAAAAATTTAGTACTAAGAAAGAATCTATTCAAGAATTAAAAAATGTTCTTCAACAGATAAAATTAACGCCAACAGAAGAAGTCAATCGTGAGCTTATCGCCTTAAATTCAGCACCATTATCTGATGGAATAACCTTGTATGATTTTTTAAAAAGAACAGAAATCACTATTGAAAAAATTCAAAAATACCTTCCAAAATCCTATCCAAAAGAAGTAACAGAACAAGTAGAAATTCAAATCAAATATGAAGGATATATCAAAAAGGCTAATAAGGAAGCAGAAAAAATGTTAGATCTAGAAAAATTAAAAATACCTGAAGATATCGATTATCACCAAGTCCATAATTTAGCGAGTGAAGCCTTACAGAAATTATCTACTGTACGCCCATCAACCATTGCGCAAGCTTCACGAATTAGTGGGGTAAATCCTGCTGATATTTCGATTTTAATGATCTATTTAAAAAAGGAACATAAGTTATGAATATAGAAGTTTTTAAAGAAGAAGTAGAAAAGTTAGGAATTTCCTTAACTGATGAGAAATTAAATCAACTAGCGTTATTTTATCAATTGTTATTATCATGGAATGAAAAAATGAATCTAACTAGAATTACGAATCAAGAAGAAGTATATCTTAAACATTTCTATGATAGTTTAACTTTATATAAAGAAATCAAATTAGAAACCGTAGATACCTTATGTGATGTAGGAAGTGGAGCAGGTTTTCCTGGTATTGTCTTAAAAATTGTCTTTCCTAACCTCGATATCACGTTGATTGATTCTCTTCAGAAACGAGTGAATTACCTCAATGAAATCATAAAAGAATTAAAACTATCTAATATTAGAGCTATTCACACGAGATGCGAAGATTATGCACGAGTAAATAGAGAAAAATACGAAGTGGTAACCGCAAGAGCAGTGGCTAATTTGAAAGTGTTATCAGAGTTATGCCTTCCTCTTGTTAAAGAAAATGGTTACTTCATTGCGATGAAAGGAAAAGCAACCGAAGAGCTAGACGAAGCTAAAGCAATGATTGGTACTTTAGGAGGTAAAATAGAACATATTAATGAATTCAGTTTACCTCTAGAAGAAAGTAATCGTACATTGATAAAAATAAAAAAAGAGAAGAAAACAGATAAAATTTATCCTAGAAAGAAAATAAAATAATAGGGAATAAAAGAGGGGTAGCATGCTAAAATACTATAAAAATGTGGTAAAGTATAATGAAAATGTCCAGTATGGACTTGGTATCATTACCGGCTGGAAATCAACAGATATGATTTTGAATCATCTAAGTGAAGACGCTAAGAAAAAAATCGTAACCTGTGGTAATTTATACACCAAAAATGGTATTAACTATATAATCGCTAACTTGTTTTTAAATCCACACATCACAGAATTAATTGTTTTGGAAGACTCTTCACTACAAAATGAAATGGCAGAAGGAATAAGTGCCTTCTTACAATTTCTAAAAACCAATGAGTTAACTTTTGAACCAAAATTTCAATTTACAGAAGAAAACTTATTAGAATTTAGCTCATATTTTAAAAATCATATCAGAGTAGTAAAGAGAAAAGATTTAGAAAAGGAATTAGAACAAATAAAAATACCCGAAAAAAATTGGTGTAAAATTACCGAGATCGAAGAAAATCCTTTAGAACTTCAACATCAGATCCCAAGTGAAAAAGTAGGTTTTACGGTACGAGCCAATACCGTTTATGAAGCATGGAATCGCGCTTTAAAATTAATTCACACTTATGGCTATTTTAAACCATCTGACTATGATGAAAACCAACTCGAACTAATTAACCTATCCATGATTATCAGAAATGAAGATTTAAATAATCCAAGTATGGATGGAGTAATCGACGTTACTAAGGAAGAATTAGAAGAATATGAGAAGAATATTCTTTCTAAGGCAATGCCCGATGGAGTAAAATATACCTACGGAAATCGTTATCGTGATCAAAACGGAAAAGATCAGTTTCAATACATGGTAGATACATTAAGAGAAAAACCTTTTTCTAGAAGAGCTGTTGCCACTCTTTGGGTTCCCGCCATCGATATTGAAGCCAAAGAAGGTCCTTGCCTTGATCTATATCAAGCTATAATCGAAGGAGAATATCTCCATCTTCTTACTTATATTAGAGCTAATGATGTCTATAACGGTTGGCCTAGAAATATTTACGGTATTTTAAAAATACAAGAAGAATTATGCCGAGAACTTGGCTATCAAAAAGGGTATGTCAATACAATTGCGGGAAGTGCTCATATCTATGAGAGGAATTTTGCCGATTTAGAAAAACGATTGAATGAAAAATCCATTTCTTTTTGTGAAGAAGATGAAAGAGGGTATTTTACCGTAACGATAGAAAATCAAGAGATTCAAGTTACTTTCTATAGTATAGCGGGTAAAGAACTACGTAGATTTACAGGAAAAAGTGCACTTGAGTTAAGAAATCAATGTACTTTTTACATCAGCAATATCGATCATGCCTTCTATTTAGGTCAAGAGTTAATGAAAGCAGAATTAGCGCTTAAAAATCAACTTGCTTATGTACAAGATACACAATTAGACTTAAATTCAAAGAAAAAAACTTTAAAACTCAAGTAATAACTAATAAATAAGGAATAGTAATAAAATTTTCAATTTAGTTAAAATTACGGATTACTAGATAAATAAAATATTAAAATTTCTATAGTAGCCAAAGTAAAATTTGGCTTTTTTCTTGTTTAGTCAAAAAAATATGATATAATGAATATGATAAAGAATAAGACAAGAATGAAAAGAGGGTTAATTTATGGATAGAGAAGTAGTGGATTTGTATTTAGACGACATTATCCCTAATCGTTTTCAACCGCGTGAAGTATTTAATGAACAGGCTTTACGAGAATTAGCTGATTCCATCAGAGCGCATGGAGTAATTCAACCGATCATTGTCCGTAAAATAGGAGATAAATATGAGATCATCGCTGGAGAGAGAAGATATAAAGCATCTGCAATGGCAGGTTTAACGAAGATTCCTGCTATTATTAGAAACTTAGATGATAAGGAAACTTCCAAAGTAGCTTTACTAGAAAACTTACAGCGAAAAGATCTAACGCCAATAGAAGAAGCTAGAACTTATCAAAAAATATTAGAGTTAGATTCGATGACTCAAGAAGAACTCGGTCGCACCATGGGAAAATCTCAAGCCGCAATTGCGAATAAAATGCGTTTGTTATCTTTACCAGATGAAGTTCAAGAAGCACTACTTCACGACCAAATATCAGAAAGACATGCGAGAAGTCTATTGAATTTAGATTCAAGAGAAGATCAGATCAATATGCTTCATGCTATTATTGAAAAAAGAATGACGGTTAGAGAACTAGATAATGAAATTAGAAAATTAAAAGGAATAGAAGAACCAATTTCTATCGAAAATAATTCAGGAAATGAGGATTTAGGAAGGACTCCAGTAAATAATACACCAACACCAATTGAAATTCCAAGTCCGACTATTCCATCAAGACCTACCATAGATTCGAATATCGATATTCCACATTCTCCGATAGATTTGCTTGCTTCTTCGAACCAAGCTAGTTCCAAAGTAGAAACAGCGCCTCAAACTCCACAGGTTAATACAGTTTCTCCATCAACACCAGTAAAGAATATCTTTGTTTTAGATGATGATGACGAAGAAAATTCACCTATGACAGTAGAACAGCAACAACCAACAACACCTTCTGGAGTAACTAATCCAGAAGTAAGACATACTGATCCAGTCGAAGAATTATTGGATGATGAAGAATTATATTCATTAAAAGACGCAGTAAAAGAGTTAAGAAGAACGGTAAGTAACCTTGAAAATAAAGGATTTGTTATTAAAGTCGAAGAATTAGATTTCGAAAATACTTATCAAGTAGTAGTAAAAATCAATAAAGATATCTAAAAGTAGAGAGTTCTACTTTTTTTTAACAAGTGGTTTCCTATTTGAATGTTTTCTGTTAAAATAGAATAGTATAAAATCAAAAAAAGGTGGTAAGAGCATGGGAAAGATAATATCATTAGTAAATCAAAAAGGTGGAGTAGGAAAAACGACAACGAGTATCAATCTTTCTGCGTCTTTAGCTTACTTAGGAAAAAGAGTATTGTTAATCGATTTAGATCCCCAGGGAAATGCAACAACAGGAGTAGGTATCAATAAAGGAGATATCAGCAAAAGTGTTCACGATGTCATGACAGAAAAATGTAATGTAATTGAAGCAATTATTAAAACAAAATATAAAAATCTTTATCTTCTACCGGCAACTATTAATTTAGCTGGTATTGATATCGAGCTTATGGAAAAAAGTAAGATGGATCAAAACTTTTCAAAGAATGTTCAACTTAAGAAAGCATTAGATCCCATTAAAGATTCATTTGACTATATCATTATTGATTGTCCACCATCACTCGGTTTAATTACAACTAATGCTTTAACAGCATCTAATTCTGTAATTATTCCTGTTCAGTGTGAATTCTTTGCTCTTGAGGGAATTACACAACTTCTAAATACAATCATGTTAGCTCAAAAGAATTTAAATCCTAACCTAGATATTGAAGGGGTTCTTCTTACTATGCTCGATTCACGAGCAATTCTATGCTTAGAAGTAGTAGAAGATATTAGAAGATTCTTTAAAGAGCGAGTATATAATACAATTATCCCAAGACTTGTCAGAATTGCGGAGGCTCCATCACATGGCACACCGATCATCGCCTATGATTCCAAACATCGTGGATCGATTGCTTATTTAAATTTAGCAAAGGAAGTGATTGAAAGAAATGGAAACACAAACACAACTACAAACGCAAAGTAGAAGAAAAGCCTTAGGAAGAGGCTTAGAAGAATTATTTAATAATGAGCCAATGAATTATGAAACTATTGAAGAAAAAATTATTACATCAACTCCTAAAGAAGAAATTGTAGAATTAAATCTATCAGAGTTACGTAGTAACCCATATCAACCACGTAAAAACTTTGATGAAAAAGCTCTTCAAGAATTAGCAAATTCCATTAAAGAATATGGCGTGTTTCAGCCAATAATTGCCAAAAAAAGTATTAAAGGTTACGAAATTATCGCTGGTGAAAGAAGAGTAAAAGCTTCAATTTTAGCTGGAAAAGAAACTATTCCTGCTATTCTTCGTGACTTTAGTGATCAAGAGATGATGGAAATTGCCCTATTAGAAAATCTACAACGTGAAAACTTAAATGCCCTAGAGGAAGCTCTTGCCTATAAAAAGTTGATCGAAGAACTATCTCTAACACAAGAAGCACTAGCACAGAGAATTGGTAAAAGTAGAAGTCATATTACGAATATGTTAGGCCTTTTGACATTACCAGAGGAAGTTAAAGACTTAATCATGGAAAATAAATTGACAATGGGACATGCTCGTGCATTAAGTAAACTAGAAAATCCAACTAAAATTAAAGATCTTGCCCAAAAAGTAGTAATGGAAAACCTAAGTGTTCGTCAAGTAGAAAACTTAGCTTTTGAATCAACAGAAGAAAAAAAACATAAAACAAAGAAGGCAGACAGTTCCATCGAATATCGAAATATCGAGGAAAGTTTATCTGAAAAACTAGGAACTAAAGTAAAAATTAATCATAATAAATTAGAGATTTCTTTCGTCAATCGTAATGATCTAAACCGCCTATTAGAAATAATAGGAATTGAGCAGGAAAAAACCATCTAATGAGGAAGTGAAGAAATGTTAGAAAAAATAATGATTCCAGAAATTTATCTACCAATTATCTATATATGTATAGCTGTCATTTTAAATGGAATTTGTAAAAAGGTAATTGGAACGGTGATTAAAAGTAAGCAGAAAAATTTAAACAAAAATAGTTATAATTACAAAAAGACAGAAACCTTCCGAGTATTGATGAATAATATTATTAAATATGTTATTATTTTATTCTTAGTTTTAGCTATACTAACTGTATATGGAGTAAATGTAACTTCCATTTTAGCTGGATTAGGGGTCGCCGGTGTTATTGCTAGTTTGGCTCTTCAAGATTTAGCTAAAGATATTATTGCTGGGATGGGGATCATTTTAGAAAATCAATACGCAATGGGAGATACAATTTCAATAAATGGATTTAAAGGTGAAGTAGTATTCTTAGGCCTTAAAACGACTAGAATTAAAAGCTGGGAAGGTGAAGTAAAAATCCTTGCTAATCGTAATATAACAGAAGTAATTAATTATAGTATTTCTAGTTCACTTGCCATTGTAGATGTTGGGGTAAACTATAATGAAGATTTGGATAAAGTAGAAGAAGTCTTGAATACTTTAGCTAGTGATTTAACGAAAAAACTTCCAAAGCTAAAAGGAGAAGTTGAAGTATTAGGAATTGATAAATTTTCTGATTCCGCTTTAATCTATCGTTTAATTGTACCAACGGTGAGTATGGAACACTATGGAGTTGCTCGTCAAATTAGAAAAGAGATTATCCTCTGTTTTGAGAAAAATAATATCAATATTCCATATAACCAAATTGAGGTGCATCATGGAAAATAAAGAGTATAGTTTAAATAGTAAAGTAGTCATGAAAAAGCAACATCCATGTGGCAGTAATGAATGGGAAATTGTGAGACTTGGCGCCGACATTAAAATAAAATGTTGTAACTGTGGTAGAACAATCATGATGCCAAGAATCGAATTCAATAAAAAACTAAAAAAAGTACTCGCTAACGAGGAGTGTAAATGATGAAAAATAAGAAAAAATTAAAACTGAAACGGTTCCATTTTCATCCCGTTACGGCATTTATTTTAATGACAGTTGCCGTCATTATTTTAAGCGGAATATTTTCCGTTTTAGAAATTCAGGCAACCTACAGTAATTTAAATTTAGCCACTTATGAAATTGAAAATACCTTAGTAACCGTAAAGAATCTATTCAATTATGATGGATTAAAATATGTGATTAGTAATGCAGCTAGAAATTTCATCAGTTTTACTACACTAAGTACTTTGCTGATTTCCCTAATTGGTTTATCTGTTGCTCAAGCAACTGGATTCTTAGATACATTTATTAAACGAGTATTAGTAAAAATAGATAATAAAAAAATCACGTTTATGTTGATTTTTATCTCTATTATTTCCAGTTTAATTAACGAGATTGGTTACGTTATTCTAATTCCATTATCTGCAATCATATTCCTAAAAAATAAGCGAAATCCACTAGCAGGAATTATTACAGCTTTCTGTGGTGTCGCATTCGGATATGGAGTTACCTTATTTGTTGGGTCAATGGAAGTAAACCTTAACCCGATTACGGAAGCAGCAGCTAGGATGATTGATCCTAACTATCATGTCGCATTAAGTTCCAATCTAATTATCATTATTCTATCTTCAATAATTTTATCTATAGTAGGTACGATTGTTATCGAAAGATTAGTTATTCCTAAACTAGGAAAATATAAAGATCCAAATGAAGTAACTGTTGAATTAGAAGTAATTGAAGATGTAGAAGAAGCTGAACAACGAAAATTAGAAGAAGAATCTCGTGAGAAAAAAGGATTAAATAATGCTTTTTTTGCCACAATAGTATTTTTTGTTTTCTTCGTTTATTCACTCTTACCAAACTTACCATTTTCTGGAATGTTACTAGATATGGAAGAAACAACGTATCTAGGTCAAGTATTTGGTAGTAATTCTTATTTCCAAGATGGATTTACTTTTCTAATCGCCCTATACTTCTTAGTTGTTGGTGTCGCCTATGGAATTGGCGCTAAAACAATAAAAAATGACAAGCAATTGATTACGGATTCTGGTAAATATATAGCAGATATTGGAAGTCTAGTGATTTTAATCTTTTTTGCCTCTCAATTCATTGCCGTATTTAAAGAGTCAAATATTGGAACTGTAATTACTGCATGGGGAGCAAATATTATTAATAGTTTAAATTTTACTGGAATTCCACTAATCATATTAGTTATTCTTGTCATTGCTGTTGTTAACCTTTTCACAACGACACCAGTTGCAAAATGGACAATTCTCGCACCAGTAGTAGTACCTAAATTGATGCAAGCCAATATCACCCCAGAATTTTCTCAATTTATCTTACGTGCGGCTGACTCAATGACAAAAGGAATTACACCGTTACTTGCTTACTTTGTAATTTTTATCGGTTATTTAAATATGTATAATCCAAACAAGAAAAAGCCAATCACGATAACACATGCTTTAAAATTGGTAACACCTTTCTGTTTAATCATCAGTTTGACTTGGATTGCGATTATTATATTGTGGTATATATCGGGTCTACCAATTGGTCCAGACGTATATCCAACTTTATAAACAACTTAACATAAGTTAAAGTTGTTTTCTTTTTTCTTTAAGTTATGGTATACTAATACTGGAAATGAGGTAATGTTTATGGGTTTAACAGCAGGAATAGTAGGGCTTCCTAATGTGGGAAAGAGCACCTTATTCAACGCGATCACAAAAAATAGTATTTTAGCAGCAAATTATCCATTTGCAACCATTGATCCTAATGTCGGTGTAGTCACAGTGCCCGATGAACGGTTAGAAAAATTAAATGCCATGTATGAGCCAAAACAAAAAATCCCTACCGCTTTTGAATTTACGGATATTGCTGGATTAGTAAAAGGCGCTAGCCAAGGAGAAGGATTAGGTAACAAATTTCTATCTCACATTCGCGAAACAGACGCGATTGTTGAAGTGGTAAGATGTTTTGAGAATAAGGATATTATTCATGTCGAAGGTGCAATAGATCCTATCCGTGACATCGAAATTATCAACCTAGAACTAATTTTAGCTGATTTAGAAAGTATCGGAAACCGTATTGAAAAAATGGGAAAGAAAGCACGTACTTCTAAAGTCAAAGAAGAATTAATTGAATTAGAGGCACTAGAAAAAGCGAAAAAAGCACTAGAAGAAAATCATCCTCTACGGACTGTTGATTTTACAATCGAAGAAAAGAAAGCACTAAAATCATATAATTTTTTGACGATGAAGCCAATTATCTATTTAGCAAATATCGATGAAGATGAGTTGACACAACCAGATAACCCTTACATAAAACAAGTTGAAGAATATGCAAGTAAAGAAGGCTCAAAAGTCATTAAAGTTTGTGCTAAAATCGAAGAAGAACTAAGTCAGTTAGAAGACCAAGATAAACAAGAGATGCTTCAGGCATTAGGAATTCCTATGAGTGGCCTAGATCAATTAATCAAAGCTACTTATGATCTACTAGGGCTTGCGACTTATTTTACAGTCGGAAAAGATGAAGTAAGAGCATGGACTTTCCGTAAAGGAATGAATGCCAAAGAATGTGCAGGGATTATCCATACTGATTTCGAAAAAGGGTTCATCCGTGCCGAAGTAATTTCCTATACTGATTTAATCGAATTAGGAAGTGAACAAAAAGTAAAAGAAGCCGGTAAAGCTAGACTAGAAGGTAAAGAGTATTTAATGCAAGATGGAGATATCTGTCATTTTAGATTTAACGTATAGGAAAAATTTATGAGTAAAATAGATGATGAAGCACTAAAACTGATCAATCAAGATAGGAAAAAATACAGTTATGAATCATTAGCAAATAAAAAGAAAAATGACAATAATCCATTTATGTCCATTTTTCTCCTTATCCTCGTTGGCTTTGCTGTATTTTCAGTCATCCAAACAATTTTTTTCGATAAAGAATCAGAGCCAAGATTGACTGAAGAAGAGATTCTTAAAGCAGCTGCTGATTATTTAAAAGAAGAAACAGTTTACACTGAAGCAGTTTGCAATAAATCAGAAGAACAGACTTGTACAGGCGAAAATTGTGGGCTTGGAAAATATCAAATAACTTGCCATACTGAAGATGTGGAATTCGAAATGACAGCAATACTAACAATACAATCAAAAGATATCAATCAGTTTAATTTTACAGTTTTGAAGGATACCATTCACAGTTATACTCCATAAATAATACTCGAGAAAAGGCATAAAATAAAAATAAGAAAGAAGGTTTTAAAAGTGAATAATAAAATATATTCTAAAGTATTCATGTGGATGTTTATAGGTTTACTAGTAACATTCATAACAGGAATCTATACTTCAACTAATGTTGATGCACTCGAAGTTATTTTTAACAAAAGTGGTTATTGGATCTTGTTAATTGTAGAACTTGGCTTAGCCATCTTCCTATCAGCAAGAATTCATAAAATGAGTCCAACGACAGCGAGAATTTGTTACTTATTGTATACATTTTTTACCGGTTTAACATTCTCTTCAATATTTATTGTTTATAAAATAGAATCGATTATGTTAGTATTCTTAGTTACCGCAATTCTATTCTTGATATTCGCTATTATTGGTAAGACAACTAAAGTAGATTTAACAAAAATAAGTACAATATTATTGATGGCTTTACTTGGCGTTATTATTTGTACAATCATCAATATCTTCTTACAGAATAGTACTTTTGATATGATTCTATCTGGTATTAGTGTACTAATCTTCTTAGGATTTATTGCTTATGATATTCAAAAAATAAAACGTTTAGATGGATGGGTAAATGAAGAAAATTTGGCCGTAATTGGTGCCTTTGAACTTTATTTAGACTTTATTAACATATTCCTTGATCTATTAAATCTATTCGGAAATAGTAAAGATTAAAGAAAAATGAACAGGAAATGAAAAAAAGCATTTACAAGAATGCTTTTTTTTGGTATATTACTAGCGAGTATTTAATACTCCTTGCCAAAGTATTGGCCTTAAGTCCAGAAGGAGGTGTAAAGATATGAAAAAATATGAAATTATGTTCATCGTAAAACCTGATTTAGAGGAAGAAAACATCAAGAAAGTAGCTAATTCCATGAAAGAAACTTTAGAGAAAAACGAAGCTAAAGTATTAGAAGTAAAAGAAATGGGACAAAGAGAACTTGCTTATGAAATTAATAAGTATAAGACAGGTTATTACTTCTTATTTGTGATCGAAACTGAAAATACGACAGCTACAAAAGAATTTGATCGTTTAGCTCTTATCAACGAAAATATTATTCGTCATTTGATCGTAAGAGTAGAAGATTAAGAGAGGTATAAAATGAATAAAGTTTTTTTAATCGGAAGATTAACAAAAGACCCTGAATTACGTTATACAAGTACGAATACTGCTGCTGCCTCATTTACTATTGCGGTAAATAGAAATTTCACGAATCAAAATGGTGAACGTGAAGCAGATTTTATTAATATCGTCGTATGGCGTAAACAAGCAGAAAATGTAAAACAATACTTAACCAAAGGAAGTCAAGTAGCCATTGATGGGAGAATTCAAACAAGAAGTTATGATGCACAGGATGGTAGTAAACGTTATGTGACAGAAGTTGTTGCAGATAACGTTCAATTTTTAGATAGTAGATCAGCTTCTTCAAATTCATCAGCATCTATGCCATCTACTAACAACAATCCATCCCCATATGATTTTGCTACCCCAGTAGGAAGTGCTTCAAATAGTACGACTGATATTTCTTCAGATCCTTTTGCAGATTTTGGTTCTAGTATTGAAATTAGTGATGATGAATTACCATTCTAAAGAAGGAGGGAAAGTATGGCAGAATTTTATAGAAAAAAGAAAAAAGTATGTTACATGTGTACAGGAAAAAATGTTGATTATAAAGATGTAGATACTTTAAAAAGATATATTAATGATCGTGGTAAAATCTTACCAAGAAGAATTACCGGTAATTGTGCAAAACATCAAAGACATATCGCAGAGCAAATCAAACGTGCTCGTGCTATTGCTTTATTACCATATACAAAATAGTAAAAAGACTACCAACTATCCTGTTGATAGTCTTTTTCAGCTATACGGGAAGAGATGACAGAGAGTTAAAATTGTAGTATAATGAAAATGGGGTTTTCTAAGGAGGCAAGATGAATATACAAAACTATGCCAAAGAAATAAAAAGAAAAATTAAGACCCATCAAACGATTTTTATCGTTGGTCATCAAAATTTAGACTTAGATGCGATTGGAAGTGCTTTAGGGTTACACAATATTATAAAAAAATATCGCAAGGAATCTTACATCATCGTCGATGATAAGGTTCATGAATTAGGTGTTGAAAAAGTAATTAGTGAGCAACCTAAAAGAATTTTTATTACTAGCCAAGAGATTGAACAGAAAAAAGCAAAGAAAAATTTATTAATTATTGTCGATACGAATAAAATAAATTTGTTGTCTAACCCAGAAATACTAAATGAGTTCGAAGATATTATCGTAATTGATCATCATCAAACCAATGAATATACCATTAATCGAGGATTATTAATTATCGATAAGGAATCCTCATCAACTTGCGAAATGATTACTCAATTATTAAGTCATTACCGAATTAAAGTATCACCAGAAATCGCAACAATTATTCTAGCTGGTATTGTATTAGATACCAATAATTTTGTATTAAAGACTCAAGCTAAGACTTATTTCACCGCTTATTATCTCGCTTCTTTTGGAGCTGATCCTAAAAAAGTTCAATATTATTTAAAACAAAATATTAAAGAATATATTGCTAGACAAAAAGTAATTACTAATATTGAAGTAGTTAAAGAAAAATATGCCGTTACGACTGGAGTAGAAAAAATTCAATATAAACGCGAAGAACTAGCAAAAATAGCTTCCACACTCATTCAATTCAATGATATTGAGGCAAGCTTTGTTATCGGCTGGAATCAAGAAAATAAAATTGGGATCAGTGCTCGTAGCGAAGGACGATTGAATGTAGGAAAAGTCATGGAAAAGTTAGGTGGTGGTGGTGATCATCACGATGCTGCAACTCAAATAGAAGCAAATTCCATTCAAGAAGTAAAAGAAAAATTACTGACAATTCTAAACGAATAGGGGGAAGAATATATGAAAGTAATATTTGTTAAAGATTTAAAAAAAATCGCAAAAAAAGGAGATATTAAAGAAGTAAAAGATGGTTATGCCAAAAATTATTTAATTAAAAATGGCTATGCTATTCAAGTAACTGGAAAAAACTTAGAAGTATACGAAGAAGAAAGACAAAAACAACAACAAGAAGAAGACAAAAAACGTCAAGAAGCCTTAATAGAAAAAGAAGAATTGGAAAAGTTAACACTATTATTTAAAGTAAAAACAGGAGAACAAGATAAAGTGTTTGGTAGCGTAAGCCCTAAACAGATTAAAGATGAACTTCACAAAAAAGGACATAAAATCGAAAAAAGACAGATCGAGTTAACTGGAAACTTAACCACTTTAGGATATCACCAAGTAAAGGTGAATCTCTTTAAAGAAGTTGTTGCGACACTTAAAGTACAATTAGTAAAATAACACCCGGAGGTGAAACAAATGGCAACCAAAACAATACCTAATGATATGGTCGCTGAACAGTCAGTTTTAGGGGCGATGTTTTTATCGAAACTAGCTATCGAAAAAGCAACAGAAAAACTATCGAAAAGAAGTTTTTATAATGAGAAAAATGGCATTATTTTCTCCGTACTTGCTGACTTGTATGATAAAAAAGTGCCTATCGATTTGACAACGGTAACCGCAGAATTGAATCAGACAAGTAAATTAAATGAAGTAGGTGGAGTAGAATACCTAACAGAAATTATCGATACTGTTCCGACAGCTGCGAATATTGATTACTATATTCAAATCGTAGAAGATAATGCGATGCTTAGAGATGTGATTGATACTTCAACAGAAATTGCGACACTTGCTTATGAACATGAAGGAGAAGTAACAGAAGTATTAGACCAAGTAGAGAGTAAGATTGTTGGTATCATTAAAAATCGTCGTAGTAGTGAATTTAGAAAAATTCAAGAAGTACTCAATGATGTTCAATTAAATTTAGAAAAATTAGCCCAATCTAAAGGAGAAATAACAGGAATCTCAACTGGATGGTACGAATTAGATAAATTAACTTCTGGTCTACAAGAAAATCAATTGATTATCTTGGCAGCACGTCCAGCGATGGGAAAAACAGCATTTGCCTTGAACTTAGCGACTAATGTTGCGATCAACACCAATAAAAGTGTTGCGATTTTTTCTCTCGAAATGGGTGCCGAACAATTAGCTAGCCGTATTATCTCTTCACTAGGACAAATCGAAGGACAGAAATTAACGAATGGTAATTTACTAAATAATGATTGGAAGCGAATTACCGAAGCCAAAAGTCAGTTAGCTGGCGCTAAACTTTATATTTCCGATGATGCTGGTGTAACCGTTGGCGAATTAAAAACTAAGTGTCGTCGCTTGGCTACTAGTGAAGATGGCTTGGACTTAGTGATTATCGATCACTTACAACTTCTAACCATGGGTGGAAATTATGGAAATAACCGTCAAGCAGAGATTACTGATATTTCTAGAAGTTTAAAAAAGATGGCGATGGAATTAAATATTCCGGTTATTGCTTTAGCTCAGCTTTCCCGTGGAGTAGAAAGTAGAGAAGACAAACGTCCTAAAATGAGTGATTTGAGAGAGTCTGGTTCGATTGAACAAGATGCCGATATCGTTGCTTTATTATATCGTGATGACTATTATCAAACGATTAAAGATAGTAGCGAAGCTCCTGATCCTAGTTTAAGTGAATTAATTATCGGTAAACATCGTAATGGTCCAACCGGAAAAATTGACTTATTATTTCGAAAAAGTACCAGTACCTTTTTAAATTTTATCAAAGATAGTAGAGGTGAAGAAAGTGGATAAAAAGACTACCATTTTAACGATAATCGCTTTAATGATTACCGGAGTCGTCGTTTATTTGGGATCCAATCCGACAACTACATATGCCATAATGTTAGGAATAAAGAACACCGATGAACCACATCAGCTATATCATGTCTATCTCGGTGGGGAATCACTTGGTTTGATCGAATCACAAGAAGAACTAGAAAAATTTATCGATGAAAAACAAAGTGAAATTAAGAAAAAATACCAAGTAGATAAAGTTTATGTACCTAATGACCTAGACATCGTTCAAGAGATTACTTACGATCAAAAAGTTTCTACCGTTGAAGAAATATATCAAAAAATTCAAGAAAAAAGAGGTAGTGAATCATTTACCATAGATGGCTATAAAATTGTCATTGAAGGAATAGAAAAAGAATCAGAGGGTGGAGAAACGGTAACAACTCCCGATATTGTTTTATATGTTTTGGATAAAGAAGTATTTACCAATTCTGTAGAAAAAACAATCACATCCTTTATCAATGAAGATAGTTATCATGACTTTTTGAATGATACTCAAGCAGAAATTCAAGAAACAGGAACAATTATCGAAGACTTATATATCCAAAATAATATCAGTATTCATAAAGGTAGAATCCCGACGGGAGAAAAGATTTATTTAACTGAAGACGAATTAAGTAAATATCTTCTATTTGGTACTGTTGAAGATCAAGCTACTTATACTGTTCAAGAAGGAGATACGATTGAGGATATTGCTTTCAACAACAAATTATCTCCAGAAGAGTTTCTAATTGCTAATACCGAATACACATCAACTAATGATTTATTATATCCTGGAAAAGAAGTCGTACTAGGCGTTATTCAGCCACAATTCGATACCGTAGAAGAAACTCACGTTGTATCCAAGAAAACGGTTGAAATTCAAACTGTATACGAAGATGATCCCAATCAATATACTGGTTATGAAAAAGTTAAACAAGAAGGATCAGAAGGGCTAAGTTTAGTTACCGAAAAACAAAAGCTAGTTAATGGAGAAATTACTACCGTTGTACCGGTATCAGAAGAGGTACTAGTTCCAGCGGTAAATAAAGTTATCGTCCGTGGAACGAAAAAATATAGTAATATTGGTAATAGCTCTATATCAAACCAAGAAGTTCCAGTAGGTGTAGGTAGCTGGGTATGGCCGACAACCGTACCATATACGATTTCAAGTAGTTTTGGTTACCGTTGGGGAAAATTACATGAAGGAATCGATATCAGTGGTATTGGTCGTGGTTCACCAATTAAAGCTGCCAATAATGGACTCGTTATTCAATCTGGATATACAAGAACAAATGGTAACTATATCGTAATCGCTCATAGTAACGGATATTATACGATGTACGCGCATATGAATTCACGTATTCGTAAAGCGGGAGATGTTGTCATGGCAGGAGACCAAATCGGAACAGCAGGAGATAGTGGGTTTGCGACTGGTGTTCACCTTCATTTTGCCATCTATCGAGGAATGCCATATCGTGGTGGAGTAGCTGTTAGCCCATTCAACTTTTTCTAATCATGAAAATAAAAGTATTAGCAAGTGGTTCTAAAGGAAATTCCACTTATATTGAGACTAAAAAGAGTAAAATTCTAATTGATATTGGCATTACTTATCCGCATCTTTTATCAGAACTCTCAACCATAAACCGAACACCTCAAGATTTAGATGCAATTCTAATTACGCATACTCATTCTGATCACATCAAAGGTTTACAATCTCTGGTAAAAAAAACCAATATTCCTGTTTACGCCAGTCCGGCGATGCTCGAAGAATTAAAAGAAAAAATACCGCTTACGGTGTGTCGATATTTAGAAGAACATTTCTTCTTAAATGATATCGAAATAGAACTCATGCACACTTCTCATGATGTAGATTCAGTAGGCTATATCCTATCTAATGATGAGAAAAGTATTGTTTATGTAACCGATACAGGATACATTAATCGCCGTTATTTAAAACGGATGAAAAATAAAGACTTATATGTGATTGAAAGTAATCACGATGAAAAAATGGTAATGGAAGGTCCCTATCCTTTCATTCTAAAACAGCGAGTATTAAGTGATAAGGGGCACTTATCCAATCACACAACGGCTAAATATCTACAAGAAATCGTTGGGGATAAAACAAAATGTATTATTTTAGCGCATATCAGCGAGAACAATAATACTGAGGAATTAGCTTATCAAACAACAAAAGAAGTTTTAGAAGAAAATCATATCGATAAAGAAATCATCATTGCGAAACAATATGAATCATTAGAAATGATCGAGGTATAAAATGATAAAGATAATTTGTATTGGAAAACTAAAAGAAAAATATTTTCAAGATGCTTGTTGTGAATACCAAAAAAGATTAGAAAAATATACAAAATTAGAAATCATCGAACTAGCTGATGAAAAAAGTGATGACGAGAAAGTTTGTTTACTTAAAGAAAAAGAGCGAATAGAAAAAGTATTAAATCCTAAAGATTATTTAATTACTTTAGAAATCGATGCGCCTCAGGTTGATTCCCTTACTCTTTCAGAGAAAATTGATCGCCTTCAAATGCAGAATAGTACAATTACCTTTCTAATTGGAGGCTCTCATGGAATTCACCAAGACTTGAAAAAATTAGCTAACGAGCACCTTTCTTTTTCTAAATTAACTTTTCCCCATCAATTATTTCGACTTCTTCTTCTAGAACAACTTTATCGAAGCTATAAGATTATCCATAATGAAAAATATCATAAATAATAGAATACGGTTAAAAAATCGTATTCTTTTTTTGTATACTAGGAATTTGCTTGGTATAGAAGAATAAAATAAAAAATAGAAAATTTTGT
>UQRY01000021.1 GCA_900543675.1 uncultured Mycoplasmatota bacterium | reverse complement strand
CAAGTAGAACACTATTGACATTTTTACGTGGGGGGGGGTATACTTATTGTAAATAAAGAATAATTAGGGGTGTAAAGTAATGAGAACAAGCAAGAATGGTTTTACGTTGATTGAGCTTTTGGCAGTAATTGTGATTTTGGCAGTTTTACTCGCGATTGCGGTACCGATGGTATCTGGATTTATTTTTGATTCAAAAAGAAGTGCCTATATTGATAGTTTAAAATTATATATTGATGATATTAGAAATCGGGTAAATGTAGGAGAATATGCTTTTACTGATCCTAACGTTACCTATTATGTTCATTTTAATAATTTAGATGTTGAGAAAGCGAAAAAAAGTCCTTTCGCCGATTGGCAAGATGGTTATGTTGTGGTTACTTTTGATGAAATGACTTATGATTACTATGTTACTTCTGTTGATCAAAAAGGATACAAAGTATTTATTACGGAGGAAAATCAATTAGTTAAAGAATCGGTATTCAAGGATGATGATTTAACTTTATCTGTAGGTAGAGGGATCGGAAATAGGGATAAAGTTATCGTTTATGATGAAGATGGAGCCTCTAATGAAATGGATCCAGTTTTTGAATATAGTCCGGAAGAAGCTGAACAATGTTTCAATTATAAAGTAGAAAATGATCAAGTAACAATTTTAAAATATAAAGATAGTTGTAGTAAAAATGTTATCATTCCATCGAAAATAGATGGTTATCCAGTAACTACGCTTGGTGCTTCAAGTTTTAGTGGTTTAAAAATTACTAGTGTACAGTTTCCCAATACTTTAGTTACGATTCAAGATGAGGCATTTCGTAATAATCTAATTTCAGAATTAAATTTTCCAGATAGCTTACGCAGTATATATGCTGGTGCTTTTAGTTTTAATCGTTTAACCGAGCTTCCTGATCTTTGGATGGTTACTTATTTAGCAAGTGGAGTATTTACTGGTAATTTATTTAGTGAAGAAGATGCTTATCTTTATAAACGGAATGCTGATGGAACATACGATTATTCTACGATAACTGGTTATGCTGGGACTGAGAAGAATTTAGTGATTCCAAAAGAGAAAAATGGAGTTCAATTAAAAACAATTGGCGAACGTGCATTTAGGGCTTACAAGTTAGATTCAGTGATCATTCCAGAAGGCGTAGAGAAAATTGAATCGTATGCATTTTATGCTTGCGGTTTAAAAAGTGTTTCTCTTCCTAGTACTTTAAAAATATTAGAAGGTGCAGCATTTAGGGGTAATAACTTAACTTCTATTGATATTCCTGATAGTGTAGTTAAATTATCTGGTAATGTATTTAATAATAACTTACTTCCTGATGATCAAGCATTTATTTACAAACGTACGGAGAGTGGAATTGATTATTCAACAATTGTAAGTTATGGTGGAGCTAATAAAAATGTTGTTATACCTGCTACTAAGAATGGAGTTTCTTTAAAGACCATCACAGGTTATGCTTTTTATGCTAGCCAGTTGACTAGTGTTGTAATCCCAGATAGTGTTACTTTAATAGGTGAAGGAGCTTTTAATACGAATTTACTTCCTGATGATCAAGCATTTATTTACAAACGTACGGAGAGCGGAGTTGATTACTCAACTCTTATTGGTTATGGTGGTGCTTCTACTTCAGTAATTATTCCTGCTAAGAAAAATGGTGTGCAATTAACTACAATTGATCGGAATGCTTTTAATTATAATCAGATGATAGATGTTACTATTCCAGAGGGGGTTACTACAATAAAAGCAGGCGCTTTTGCTCATAGTAATTTTTTACGAGAAATCACGATTCCATCTACGGTAGAAGTAATAGAAGCACGCGCCTTATCTAAAAATACTATCCCATTATTAAATACTATTATTAATAAAACAGGTAAAGAGTTTAATTGGACTAGTATTACAGAAGGAAGTGGGAACAACACATTTGTAACGGGTACTATTACTCATCCTTATGGAAGTATTGAGGTAAAATCTTCATAACTAGTGCTTTTTAGATTTATATTCAACAAATGAGTTATGTCTTAGTTCCTGTTTAATCGTTAAATGAACAAGAGTCTATCTCAGAAAAGTAGGCACCTTTGAGGTGCTTTTTCTTATGAAGAATCGTCTAAATTTTCTTGTTTTCAAATAGGGGTTATAGTATAATTCTAGGTAGTGGTAAGGTGAAGATAATATGTATTTAAAGGAAATTCAGGCATCAGGATTTAAATCTTTTGCGGATAAAGTAACGATTCACTTAGATGATAATATTACTTGTATTGTAGGACCAAATGGTAGTGGGAAAAGTAATGTTGTCGATGCGGTTAGATGGGTACTTGGAGAACAATCTGTTAAGTCTCTTCGAGGAGACGGCAGTATGAGTGATGTTATTTTTTCTGGTAGTAAAAGTAGAAATCCTTTAAATGTTGCTTCTGTTTGTTTAATCTTTGATAATACTGATCATTATTTGAATGTTCCTTATACGGAAGTTTCGGTTAAGAGAAGAGTTTATCGAAGTGGAGAAAATGAGTATTTTTTGAATGGAGAGAAGTGTCGTTTAAAAGATATTACGGATCTATTTATGGATAGTGGTATCGGTAAAGAATCATTCAATATTATTTCGCAAGGAGAAGTTGATCGGATTTTAAGTAATTCTGCTTATGATAGGCGAGTGATTTTCGAAGAGGCAGCGGGTGTTTTAAAGTACAAAAAGAGAAAAGAAGAAGCCATTCGTAAATTGGATCGAACACATCAAAATCTAGATCGTGTTAATGATATTATCGGGGAATTAGAAAATCAGATTGAACCGTTAAGAGAACAGAGTAAGAAAGCTAAGGAATATTTAGAAACAAAAGAAAATTTAGAGAAAGTTGAAGTTGCGTTGCTTGCCTATGAAATAGAAAATTTAAATGATGAGTATCAAAAGGCAAAAACTCGTCAACAGGAACTTCAACAGGAAATTTTGAGTTTAACTACTTCTTCTTCGGGTAGTGATGCGTTTATTGATAGTAGAAAGATGGAGTTGTTACGATTAGAGAAGGAAGTTAGTTCTTTTCAGAATCAATTGCTTGAACTGACAAAAAAAGAAGAACGTTTAAATGGGGATAAGAAAATATTACAAGAAAGAAGTCAGTATCAAGCAACTGATGGACGCTTACATGAAAATATCGCTCATTTAACGGAACGAGGACTACAACTGGATAATGAAATTGAACTCTTAGAAAAAGATATTCATTATTTGAGTCAAAGTGTAGAAGAGATTCAAGCTAAAGATAGGGCGATTGCGGATGAGTTAGAACGGGCGAAAGCTAATCAAGAAAAGTTAGAACTTGAATACAACACGAAAAGAAGAGATAAAATAGAACTTGAAAATAAAATCAGTGTTCTAGAGAACTTTATTGAAAGTGGTGGAGGACTTCCTAATAGTGTTCGTTCGGTTTTGAATAATCCCAGGTTACGTGGAGTACATAATTGTATTGGCCAGTTGGTGGATTGTGATGAAAAGTTTCAAAAAGCTTTGGATGTTGCCCTTGGGGGTAGTAAACAGTTTATTGTTGTTGATAATGAACAAGTGGCTAAGGATGCGATTTTCTATTTGAAGGAGAATAAACTTGGTCGTTGTACCTTTTTCCCTCTTAATGTGATTCGTCCTAAATCGGTAGATGCTGAAACTCTACAGCTTTTACGAGGAGAAATGGGGTATATTGATGTATTTTCTTCCTTAGTGCATTGTGATCCTATTTATCGAAATATTATCGCTAATCAATTAGGAAATGTTTTGGTTGTTTTAGATATCGATAGTGCGAATAGAATTAGTAGACGGATTCAGAACCGTTACAAGATTGTTACTTTGGATGGAGAAATTATTCATGTTGGTGGTTCGATAACTGGTGGAAATTTAGCGAGTGGAAACCGGAGTATGATCAGTGATAAATATGATTTGATTCGGTTTAAACGTTCCTTAGAAGAGATTTCTCGTGTACTTAGTGAATGTGATGCTAGTAGTCAAGAATTATCCACTAGACGAAAAGAAATCGAAGAAAGAAAAGAAAAAACTCAGTCCGCTCTTTTCCAGGAAAGGGAATCCCTAAGAAATAAACTAACGATTTTAGAAGCTAAACGACAGGAAAAACAGGATACTAATCAAGAATTAGTGAGTTTGAATCATGTAGTAGATTCCTCTCTTTCTCAAGAAGAAATGCGATTAATGGAAGCTTTTTATGAGACGCAGAGAGAAAAAGAAATACTAGCGCAAACGCTTAATCAGAAGACGAAAGATGTCGATAAGATTAAAGCAGAAATAGAAGAATGGGAAGCTAAAAAGAAACTTACGAACAGTAGTTTAACCAAGAAACAAAGTGAGATGAGTGAACTAGAAGTTCAAATTAATCGAATGGATGTTAAACTAGATTATGATTTAAATACGCTCAGTGAGACTTATGAACTTACTTTTGAAAAAGCTAAAGATAAGTATCCACTTACTCTAGAAGTGGAAGAAGCTAAGAATAAAGTGACCATTTATAAGAATACTATTAAACGTATTGGGATGGTAAATTTGGAAGCGATTGAAGAGTTTGAACGAGTGAATGAACGCTATCAGTTTTTAAATAGCCAAAAAGAAGAATTATTATCTGCTAAAGATACGTTATTAGAGATTATTGAAGAAATGGATCAAGTGATGAAGGAAGAGTTTAAAGCAACCTTTCAGTTGATTGAAAAAGAATTTGAGGTTGTCTTTAGGCAATTATTTAATGGCGGAAGAGCTTCTCTTAAATTAACAGATCCTGATAATTTACTAGAAACAGGAGTAGAAATTGTTGCTTCTCCGCCAGGTAAAAAATTAACGACAATATCGTTACTTTCTGGTGGTGAAAAAACCCTTACTGCGATTAGTTTATTATTCGCAATATTAAATGTTCGAACGGTTCCTTTCTGCTTGTTTGACGAAGTAGAAGCGGCTCTTGATGAAGCTAATGTTGATCGTTTTGGAAAGTATTTAGATCATTATAAAGAAAAGACCCAGTTTTTACTCATTACGCATAAGAAAAAGACGATGGAATATGCGAATACCCTATATGGAATTACGATGCAAGAATCTGGAGTTAGTAAGTTAGTTAGTGTTAAATTAGATGAACATGAAAAGAATCCTTAGAATTTCTAAGGATTTCACTAATTAATATGGATAGTTGTAGAAGTTATTGTAATACATGTTCGGATAATAGTATGGTTGTGGTGGATAGTAGTAATTTGGTCGATTATTACCGATGGCGTATCCTGCTAGTCCACCGAGAAGTAAGGGACCAAAGAAACCTCCACCAATAAAACGATCATCATTTGTTGTAATTGGTGGTGTTTGAGAAATAGGTCGATATGGATTTCGATACATATTTCTGTTCATTTGATTCATATTATAATTGTACGGATACATAAAATATTCACCTCTAGAGTATTTTATGAACAAAGAAAGGATTGAGTGTAAAAGATGAGTGAAAAGCTAAAAGAATTAGCAAGAACAATTGTTTCCTATTCTATTCATGTAGAAAAGGACGAAAAAGTGTTGATTACGACACAGTCATTGGAAACTAGAGAATTTGTTTCTTATTTAATTGAAGAAATTTACAAGAGTGGGGGAATTCCTTATGTTAAGTTTAATGATCCACTTTGGGGTAGTCAATTAGCTCAAGGAAATACCGATAAAAGAATTGAGTTGTTAAAGACGATTCAGGAACAAGAAGTCGCTTTATATGATTCCTTTATTCAAATTCGTTATGGCATGAACGATTATGAAGAGAAAAATGTTTCTCCAGAAATGAAGAGAAAACTTAGTAAAGCATTACTTAAGAGTTCTGATATTCGTGTTAACGAGCGTAAATGGGTATTATTAAATTATCCTTCTTTATTAGATGCACATAAAGCGAATATGACAACTCATGATTTCATCAAGTTTGCGTTAGATGTGATGACAGTGAATTATCAAAATATGCACGAGTTGATTCAACCATTAAAAAATTTAATGGATAAAACAGACAAAGTACGTATTGTTGCTCCTGGAACGGATCTTACTTTTAGTATTAAAGGAATGAAGAGTATTCCTTGTACAGGGGAGAAGAATATTCCTGATGGAGAACTTTATAGCGCCCCAGTTAAAACAAGTGTAAATGGGAAGATTACTTATAATACGCCTAGTCCATATTTAGGTAATGTTTATCATCATGTGTCATTAGATTTTAAAGATGGTAAGATTATTAAGGCCACTTGTGATGAGGATGATCAAAAATTAAATGAAATTTTTGATACGGATGAGGGTGCACGTTATGTAGGAGAATTTTCTCTAGGATTTAATCCAAAAATTCTTCATCCTATGGGAGATATTTTATATGATGAGAAGATATTAGGTAGTCTTCATTTCACACCAGGTCAAGCTTATAAGGACTGTTATAATGGAAATGATTCTGGAATTCATTGGGATATGGTTTTAATTCAACGAAAAGATTATGGTGGTGGTGAAATCTATTTCGATGATGTATTGATTCGTAAAGATGGCATGTTTGTTTTAGAAGAGTTGAAACCATTAAACTTTGATTATCAAGTAGGAGAATAATGAATAATAAATAATAAAAAAGACTTAGTTACAATCACTAGGATGTTGACTAAGTCTTTTAATTTTTAAACGTATTTTCGTAAAATTCTTTTACTTTACTTGCGCCACTTTTCGCTAATTCTTTAATTAGATCAAAGGTAAAGCTAAAACTTTTCTTCATGTTGTTGAAGTCTTCTTTTGCTTGTTCACAAGTATCTGTTCCAACGGCTTCACAGAGTGAAGAAGTAATTTCTAGATAAGCGTAAGCGAGTTTTCCTTTGATATTTTCATATCCAGCTTTGATCGATTCTTTATAATTTGGAAAGTACTCATTAATTTTAGAATCAATTTTTAACGCAATTTCAATAATTTTCATTTTTGCGGATGTAGTTAATTCATTAAATGTATACCCGTTTATTTCTTTGCCATAGAAGATGAAATCTACTACAGTTGTGAAAGCATTTTTGGCTTTATCGACGAATGAAGAATTATTTTGATCATTTTGTTGATCGAGATTGTTACTGGTAGTTTGAAAGTAATCTATCACATCATTTTCTGTATAAGTAGGAGTCGTTGGTGTTTGATTAGGTGTGGACGGTGCCGATGGATTAGGTATTGGAGTTTGAGAATTGCTTGGAGTTTCTGTAGTTCCTTGATTTGAACTAGGTGGGGTTGGTTCTGGTGTTGTATTTGGCGTATCTGGAGTTGGTGTTGAGGTACTTTCGTGATTATTGTCATTGGCCGTATTTGTCTGTCCTTCGTTAGATGCTTCATTAGTTGGTAAATCTTTATTATTGTTTGTTTCGCTTTGATTCGTTTTACTATCATTTTTTAATTGAAAAGTATTTTGTGGTTGAAGTAGGACAACAGTTGCGATAATGGCGATAACTAGTACGGCAATTACACCACCTAGTAGGTAAATCGTTTGATCTTTGGTTAACTTTTTCACGATTACCATCTCCCTTCTTTTCTTAGCCCTATTATATCATATTTTGTTAAAAATTTAAACTCCTATCGCTCGTTCTGTTTTCTTAAGATATATTTTTCTTATCCAGTCGATAGGAATGACAGTAGATGCGAGAAAGATCATAATCATTAATTCTTTAAATGTTAATCCAAAGGTTCTAAAGAGATTACCTCCAAAGTAGATTAAGAGTAGTTGTACGATGACGATAAATCCAATGATGAAGACAAATGCCTGATTTTTATAGAGGTTAGCGATTAAGTTTAGTCTTTCGGTTCTTGCGTTAAAACAGTTGAAGATGCCGATAAAGATGAATAGGCCAAAGAAGGCAGTCATTAGATATTTATTGGTGATGTCGATTCGATATAGTCCATGAATAAGTGGAGATTTTAAGAAGAAGATGCAAAGTAGAGAAGAGTAGAATCCAGTAAAAATGATTTCATCTAACATATAACGGTTGATGATATTTTCCTCTTTTTTCTTTGGTTTTTCTCTCATGTATTCTTCTAGCGGTGGTTCGTAGGCAAAGGCGATTCCCGCTAGGGTATCCATGATCATATTGATCCAAAGCATTTGAATGACTGTAACTGGGGTTTCTACGCCGATAAATGGTCCGACAACAGATAAGGAAATGGCACACATATTTACCGTTAATTGAAAGATGATGAATTTACGAATACTTTTAAAAATGGTTCTTCCGTAGAGAATAGCTTTAGAAATTGAAAGAAAATTATCATCTAGGATAACAATTTCACTTGCTTCTTTGGCTACTTCAGTCCCACTTCCCATTGCAAAACCGACATCTGCTTTCTTTAAGGCCGGAGCATCGTTTACGCCATCTCCAGTCATACCAACGACTAAATTCATTTCTTCCGCAATACGAACGAGGCGACTTTTATCTTGGGGAAGGCTTCGAGCGATAATTCTTAACCGAGGAAGAATTTTCTTTAGTTCTTCATCAGAGTAATTCTGTAGTTCTTTACTTGTCATAATCATATCCTGTTGACTAGTAATTAATCCTACTTCTTTACCAATCGCTAAAGCAGTATCTTTATTGTCTCCGGTAATCATTACAGTCTGGATATTGGCTTCATTGACTAGTTTAATTCCTTCTTTCGCATCAGGTCTTACTTCATCTTTAATGAGAATTAATCCGATTAAAGTTAGATTCTTTAATGATTGGTAATCATAATTATCATTAATCGCGACACATAGAACACGGATTCCTCTTTCGGTCATCTCTTTAATTTTTGTTTCGACTTTTTCTTTTTCAAGTGGGAGTTTCTTTCCTGTTTCATGGTAATATTTACTACAAGCATTTAAGATGATTTCAGGCGCTCCTTTGATTAGATTTAATTTTTTAGGTCCATCTATTACGGTAGAAGAATATTTATTTTTACTATCAAATGGCGTTGTTTTTAAAATGGTCTGTTTAGAAACGGGAGTTTTAATAAAATTTAAAATGGCGCGATCGGTAATGTTTCCTCCAATAATTTTACCGTCATCACTGTAACTGCTTTCGTTATTGTAGACGAGAGATACTTTTAACAGTTCATGAAATTTAGGATATGGGCTGAGTTCAACTTCACTATTATATTTTTTTAAACTTCCGGAGATTAAACCAATAACTTCTAGTTTTCCTTTGGTTAGCGTACCAGTCTTATCGGTAAATAGGATATTGATTGATCCTGCCGTTTCGATACCGACTAATTTTCGGACTAAGACATTATTTTTTAACATTCGTTTCATATTGGAGGATAAAACAAGGGTAATCATCATCGGTAATCCTTCTGGTACTGCGACGACGATAATGGTAACGGATAGGGTAAGGGCATATAGTAGATAACCACTCATCAAGCGAAAATTGGTTACGGTTTGGATGATTTTATCTAGATTAAACTCGTTTTGAAGAATAATTTCAGAAAATAGGTAGGATAAGGATACTAAAATAGCGCCGATATAACCGATCTTACTGATGGTTTTGGCAAGCTTTGCGAGCTTTATTTTTAAGGGACTATCGGGATTTTTTTCTTGTAGTTCTAGAGCTAGTTTACCGTAGTAGGTATCATTTCCTACTTTTTCTACTTTCATATATCCGCTTTTGGCATAGACAACAGTACCGCGATAGATACGATTTTTTTCAGTAATTTCTCCTATTACTTTTTCTTTGTAGGCTTCTTTAGTTTCCCCATTTAAACTGGATTCATCGACACTTAGTTCTCCATCGATTAAATAGCCATCTGCTGGAATTTTATCTCCAGTTTCTAGTTTGATAATATCACCAACTACGATATCATCGATAGGAATTTCTTGAATTTTTTTCTCTCGTTTGACTTTACACTTTAGTTTACTAGATTCTTCTTGTAATCTTATAAATGCTTTTTCACTACCGTATTCAGAAATTGTCGAGATAAAACTAGCTAGGAAAATCGCAATTACGATACCTAAGGTTTCAAACCAATCGAAATCCTGAAAGAGAAAAACTGTCTTTATCGCTAGGGCAATTAATAGTATTTTAATAATTGGATCTCCTAGTGTTTCAATTAGTTGTCCAAGAAAGCTTTTTTGTTTTTTGTGACTAAGTTCATTAGTTCCATATTTTTTTCTTGCATCAAGCACTTCCTTCTTACTAAGTCCATCTAATACTCCATGATTACTATTTATCTTTATCATGCCGCTTTCCTCCTAGTAAAACTATACTTGTCTCATCTTTAGTTTAGAAGAGAAAATATTGTCGTAAAGTGAGTAAGTGATGAACGGTTAAATGTTTATATTATTTGACTTTATTATTTTATTTTTGCCTAATCTTTATTTTATTTTTGATTGATGATACAATAATAACGATAGTAGAAAATAGGAGTGGGCGACATGGAAGATAAGAAAACAATGGCTTTTTTAATTGTGTTATTAGGTGTTGTATTTATTGTATCAGGAGTAAGTTATGCCTATTTTACAGCTATGGCTACTTCAGATGAACAAGTAGTAGAGAGTGGTGGAGATGAAACTAGATCTATTTATTAAATACTAAACATATGTAGTGTTCTTATTAATAAAGAAAACTATATATGTTTTTATTTTAAAGATTACTAAGAATTTAGAAAAAAACTTATCTGTTTAAAAATCGAATTTTAAATCAATAATTAATACTTTTTTAGAATAGTTTCTTTAAAAAAATTAATACTATAAATGGATTCTATGAAATAAGATAAATTAGGTGAGGTGGATGTACCGAGTATTTTTCTTTTTATTAGGATTTGGTTTTATGGTAATTGGTTTTACGTATATTGTGACCTATTTGAATCTGTTAACAATGGGATATAGCTTTATTGATTACTTAAGCTTTATCTTTACGAGAATTGAGTGTCTGTTTTCCTTGGTTGGTTTATTGATGGTCAGTTTGGTAATTTTTCTAAGTGGGAGGCATCATAATGATTTATATATATGATATATTGTTAAATTTTAGTGATGGTGTTCTTTATGAGTTTTATGAATGGAATACAAATGATGATATTCAAAATATGAAGAAAATTAAAATGGTAAAGATAGATAAACAGGATTTTGAACAGTTTCTTCATTATAAAATAAAGATTTCTACTGATTTTTTACTAAAGATATTTAAAAGCTGTGAGGTTTATTCGAATAAGGGTGTAGAAACGCTTGATTATTGTTGTTTGTTTTCTGATGGTAGTCGGGTTTTAGCCATAGAGTTTTCTAAGAATGGGGAGAGTATCTGTAAGAGTAAATTATTATTGGATGAAGAAGAGGAAATCGCTTATTTAGCGAGTAATTTAGCTTTTACGCCACTTGAGTATACTGTCGTTAAAGAAGAAAATTCGCTTCGGTTTCTTACCCGTCGAGAGTTAAAAATGAAAAAATATTTAACCGCTGAATTACAGGAGACGTTTCAGTCAAAGAATTATCACAAGTTAAAGTTTTTATATTATGAATATTATGATGAAGTGGTGAATAATTATCAGGTGATGGTTGATAAATTGATTCATAGTATGGATAATTATTTAGACGATAAACATGTTGCGCTTTATCAGTTACTTCGGTTATCTCATAAGAAAAAACAAGTATGAAGTTAGTAATTAATTTTCATACTTGTTTTTACTTTTTTCATCGTTTCTTGCGCTTTTTCCTTAGCTATTTTTGTTCCATTATCTAGAATTTGTTTTACTTCTTCTGGGTGTTCACGGTAGTATTCTTTTTTCTTTCTGATTGGGTCTAGGAATTCATTCATTCTTTCTATTAATTCTTTTTTACACGCAACACATCCTCTTTGTCCCATTTTACATTCTTGGCATACGGTTTCTAAATTAGGATTATCGATAATTTTATGATAGTAATATACCATACAAACATCAGGATTAGCTGGATCATCTTTTCTTATTTTATTGGGATCAGTTACCGCAGACATGATTTTTTCTTTGACTTGTTCTTCGGTATCGATAAGATAAATCGCATTTCCTAGACTTTTTCCCATTTTTTCATTGCCGTCAAGTCCCTTAATTCTAGGATTTTTAGAAAGAAGTGGTTCTGGTTCTTTTAAAGTCACTCCATAAATAGAATTAAATTTTCTTACGATTTCTCGACATTGTTCAATTAGAGGAAGTTGATCTTCTCCGACAGGAACAAGTTCTCCATCGAACGCTGTAATATCCGCTGTTTGACTGACCGGATAACCGACAAAGCCGTAAGTAACACTTTCCCCACTTGATCCAAAAATCGCTTTTTTTTGGGCAATTTCATTTTTTACGGTTGGATTTCGATACAGTCTACTCATGGTGACTAAGTTAGAGTAGAAAACCGTTAATTCCGCAATTTCTGGAATTTGTGACTGAATAAAGATATGTACTTTTTCAGGATCAATCCCAATCGATAGTAAATCACTAGTTAGTTCATAGACACTCTTATTAATTTTGTCTGGTTGATGAAAGTTGTCAGTTAATGCTTGAACATCCGCAATTTCTAAAAAAAAGTCATAGTTATCTTGTAACGTTAACCAAGTTTTGCAGGCTCCGAAGTAATGTCCGAGGTGTAAATTTCCGGTTGGTCTGATTCCTGTTAGAATTGTTTTTTTCATTTTCTCACATCCTGTTTGTATTCTAGCACATTTTTTATTCAAAATAAATAAAATTAAAAGAAATAGTATGTATAGTTCTACTGATTTTGATTCATCCTACAAATGAAGGAGGAGAATATGAAAAAGATTATTGTTAGTGTACTTGCTTTATTTTTACTAGTTGGTTGTGGCAATATGATGAATACCCCTACCAAAAAAGTAGAGGAGTTTTTAAGTAAATATCAAACAATGGATGAAAAGGTTTTATCTCAGTTAGATGAAGTAATCGATAGTGCGGGAACGATGTCTAAAGATCAGAAAGAAAAATATCGGGAACTAATGAAAAAACAATATAAAAACTTGAGTTACAAAATCGATGATGAAACAGAAGATGGTGATCACGCAACAGTTGAAGTAGAGATTGAAGTATACGATTACGCAACAGCGATTACGGAAGCAGAAACTTATTTACGAACTCATCCGGATGAATTTATGAACGAGGAGACTAATGAAATAGATGATGCTAAGTTTATGGATTATAAATTGGATCAGATGGATGATGTGAAAGATAAGATAAAATATACGATTAATTTTACGTTAACAAAAAAGGATGACAACTGGGAAATGGATGAGATTACTGATATTGATCGTCAAAAGATACATGGTTTATATTCATGATTACTATAGAAAAAAACTACTGGAAAGAGTAGTTGAACCTATCTTTTAAAAGGTTCGATTTACCCTAATTCTAGTAGTTTTTGTTTGAATTCATTATAGTCATCTACTTCTTGTCTTAATGGAGTTAGAAAGTCATAAAAAGGTAAACCTTCTAAATCTTCATCGTTATATTCGTAGTGATAATATTGTTTTTCTAGTGTTTTATCTTGATAAATTTCTTCAAGTGATTTCCAAATGGTATTTTCTAATCGTTGGTATTCTTTGACAAAGTAATCTTTGATAAAAGGATCACTTTCTAATTCTTCGATGTAGACATTTAATGTATAAAGATTATAATCCCGATAGAGATTAAGTAGATAAAATAGCGCATTTTTGGGTAGAGGTTGTTCTCGTTCTATAAGATTTGCCATGAGATATTTGGCTAAATTTAAGCTGTTTAGCGTATACATTTCCGTTATTTTATTCTCTGATTCAGGATAGTTATCGTATAGGCTTTGATCGTAGAAGTCTAGGGTATCCATGGTGTGCATGATCTCATGAACTTGTTTTTTCTCCTCGCTAGTTTCTGCTTTAAATAGTTGATAGAACCCTTCTTGATTTTTGGTTAAGGATAAATCGATAATGGTTTCATTCGCTACGAAGTCTTCTTTAGGAAGCATAGCGAACTGTAGGAGATTAAAGTTTGTCATATCTGGAAAATCAATTGGATAATCAGGATGATAGTTCTGTGATACGATATAAGCTACACACTCATCGATAGTTCTGGTTCTAAGACTACTTGGTTGATCAGGATTAAATACTTCTATTGGTTCTTGCCAAACACTGACTTGAATGGTATTTTTTTGAACATCTGGACATCCTGCTTGTAGTAGGTGAGTAATTTCATGGGCTACTTTGATTTTAAAGTAATCTTTATCACTTTCTTCTGTTAATGATAGTTTAAAAGTATGCCAATCTAATTCTCCAGTAAACATGATGTCGACATAAGGTATTCTTTTTTCTTTTAGAACGGTTAGCTCTTCTAATTTACACGCTAGTTCTTTGTTGTCTAGTTTTCTTTCTTCTTCTATTTGAGTGATAAATTCTCTTACTGTAGATAGAATTTCCATTAATTCTGGTTCAGTAAATTCTTCGTAATAGTCTTCATCACTTGTTTGTAAATACTCTTGATTATTCTTTTTTATTGTTTGATAGAGTCTTTCCCACTTAATGGTATCTTGGTTAGAATCATATAGATTTGTATTTTGGTGTTTTAAAACTTCTATTTTTGGATAAGTATAGTTGTTTAGTAATTCTTCTAATTGATAGGTATCTTCATAACCATTTAGATACTGGATTTCATCTAATTCTTCTAATGAATGTTCAATTGTTTGTTCGGTACTACAGTATTGTAATTTGTCTAAGTTTGGACTAGCTAATTGGATTAAACTAGTTCCAAAAATTAGACTGTAAATTTTTATTCTGTTCATAGTATCCCTTTCTTTTTAGTACTCTTATTATACGAGGGTTCTATTATTTACGCAATTATTATTTGAAGAAAATGCCCATCTCAATAGTAACTAATGATTTTAAGGACTAAGTGTTCTTTTTTTTTCATATGTTTTTATAGGTGAGTTCATGAAAAAAGGATTGATTGTATTCATGGTTTTATGTTTATTTCCGACTAGTGTTTATGGAATGACGGTCAGTAGTCGTAGTGCTTGTTTAATGGATACCGCAAGTGGGCGGGTTTTATTTGCAAAAGATAAGGATACTCCTCGTTTGATTGCTTCGATTACCAAAATTATGACGGCAATTCTTGCGATTGAGTCGGGACGTTTGGATGAAGTAGTTACGGTAGGAGAGGAAGTTCTTACTATGTATGGGTCGAATATTTATATTGAGTTAGGAGAGAAGATGACCCTTTTAGATTTGGTTTATGGACTGATGTTAAGAAGTGGAAACGATGCGGCGATTGTGATTAGTGTTTTTGTTGGCGGAACGGAAGAAAAGTTTGTCGAGATGATGAATCAAAAAGCAGCTAGTATCGGTATGCGGAATACTGTTTTTAAGAATCCTCATGGCTTAGATGAAGTAACTCAGAATAAATCGACAGCTTATGATATGGCGCTTCTATCTAGTTATGCCTCTAAAAATGAGACATATATGAAGATTATCGGTACAGAAAAATATAGTGTTCAATCGGATAAAAAGAGTTATTTATGGCATAATCGAAATGAACTTTTAGGAAGTTATCGTTATTGTACAGGGGGAAAGACAGGTTATACGCCTAGCGCGGGAAGAACTTTGGTGACGAATGCTAATCGGAATGGTTTTTCTTTAACGGCAGTTACTCTCAATGATGGGAATGAGTATCAGACACATGAGGAGTTATATGAATATGCTTTTTCTGAATATAAAACGTATAAAATTTTAGATACAAAGAAGTTTAAGATCGATGATGCATATTATCCCGATAAGATTTATATCCGAGAAAATTTTTCTTATCCATTAACCGAAGAAGAAAAGGAACAAATAAAAGTAGAAGTGAAATTAACCAAGTTAAATGATTATCGTGATGGGGATGTTGTCGGTCTTGTTACTGTTCGATTGAATGGAGAAGAGATCCATCATCAGAAGGTTTATGTCCAAGTGAAGAGTGAGAAAAAGGGATTATTTTCTTGGATTAGGTCGTGGTTTTCATGATTAACCTTATCTGGGGGAGTTTTATTTTAATCGGTATCGGGTATGCTCTTTTAACCGGTAGAGTCGATGTCATTAATCAGGAAATTATCGAATGTGGAAATAGTGCGGTCGAGTTATTTATGGGCATGTTTCCGTTGATGATTTTGTGGAGTGGGATTATGAATATTGCGAAAAAAGCAGGGATTTTGGATCGCTTGGCGAAGATGATGCGTCCTTTATTTCGGCTTATTTTCCCTGAACTAAAAGCAGATGATCCAGCCCTTGGTTATATTGCTAGTAATCTGACGATTAACATGTTAGGTATTCATAATGCTTCAACTCCCTTCGGATTAAAAGCGATGAAGTGTTTACAAGAAAAGAATCCAGATAAAAAAGTAGCGACTCGTAGTATGATTACTTTTTTAGTTTTAAATACAAGTGGGGTAACATTGATCGCTACGGATATTATTGGTGTACGCACAAAGCTTGGCGCAACTTCACCTACAGATTTAGTGATGGTAACGATTATTGCTACGATTGTGAATACGATTTTAGCTTTATTTGTCGATAGATTGTTATGGAAGAGGTGGAGAAATCGTGAACTTAAGCGAACTTAGTCAGCTATTTATTCCTTTGTTGGTACTTGGAATTATTGCGTATGCTTTATATAAGAAAGTAAATGTTTTCGACGAATTTGTCGAAGGAGCTAAGGAAGGTCTCCATTTGGGAGTTACGGTTTTTCCCTGTTTAATTGCCATGATTTTTGGTATTAATATTTTGTTGAAAAGTGAAATTTTGAATCATATTTTTTTGCTGTTAGAGCCATTATTTTCTTTTCTTCGTGTCCCCGTTGAAATTTTACCTATGGCTTTAATTCGTCCTATTTCTGGAAATGCTTCTTTTGCGGTCATGATCGATATTTTTCATACGTATGGAGTAGACTCTTATTTAGGAAGAATCGCTGCTGTAATGCAGGGGGCAACCGATACGACTATTTATGTTTTGTCGTTATATTTTGGAAGTATTGGGATAAAAAATATTCGCTATGCATTAAAAGCTGGTTTATTTGCTGATGTTGTGACTTTGGTGATGAGTATTTTATTAGTTACGCTTGTATTTGGTAGTTGATTATTGATTGTGTTATCGGGAAGAACATTAGAAATGGGAAAAATTTTGACCCTGTTTTGTTCTTTTTTTTTGCCTCTTTTTTAGTTTTGTGATATAATTGGAACGATTTTAACAAAGGGGTGAATGATGATGGCAGATATTTGGAAAAAACGAGTGAGAGAATTAGAGCTTGGGGCTGATGTTTATCATGAAGTAAATGACTTTTTCCTAGATATTGAGAAAAGTAAAAAGTTGGAATATCGGGAAGGTCAACACACAATGGCACTTACTGTAGCGGATGCCTTAAAGGAAAAACAAATTTTATTAATTGAAGCGCAAGTGGGAATTGGTAAGAGTTATGCCTATTTGATTCCATTAGTCTATTCTTTTAAAAAGAATCTTAAAATCAAAGGTGCTGTCATCGCTACTTCGACTATCGCTTTACAAGAACAGTTGATGAGAGATATTGCTAAAGTTGCGGAGATGCTCAATATCGATGATTTCGAAGCAGTCTTAGTTAAAGGAAAAAATAATTATGTTTGTGAAAAGCGAGTACATGAATTTTTACAGGAAGTAGTAGACCCATCTTATCAATATATTTTAGAAAAAATAGAACAGGAAAAGGGACATGCATTGGATCGTGATGATTTTTTAACGCTTCCTGACTCTATTTGGAAAAAGATTAATGTCAAGAATTGTTTAGCTCGTGCTTGTCCTTACTATGTTAATTGTCATTTTTCTTTACAAAAAGAAGAGGACGTCTCTCGTAAAGTCGTGGTTACTAATCAAGATTATCTTGCTCAACATTTAAAAATGGGGAATGATTCCTCTTTATTGAAAGATACTAGTGTGCTAATTGTGGATGAAGCGCATAATTTGGAAGAAAAGGCCAGAAATTCTTATACAGAGATGGTAGATAAGCGCAAAATCGAAGGTGCTTTGTATCATCTATATAATTCAGTTACTTTTGGTGAAGAAGAATTTTATCCTGATGTGGAGACGATTTCTCTTTTGAATCGATTTTTTGTTAAGTTGAGAAATAGTGCTAAGCAATCGTTGATGCGCTATTTAGATGTCGATAGTTACCAAGATTGTGATCGTGTGATGATTAAGTGTAGTCCAACGATGAAAAAAGAAATCGATACTTTAATTTCTAAGCTGAGGATGGCCATTAAGTTTGCTGATCAAGTGAGTAGACAATATGAAGGATTATCTCCTAATAGAAGAGCTGTTGATGTCATTGAACAATTTTGTAAGTTATTAAAAGATTTATTAAAAGGCGATAAGGCTACAAATCTTTATTGGGTGAAATTTCTGGACAAGGATGGAAAGTATGTCCAATTAAATTATGTTCCTAAAGAAACGAGTAAATTATTGGCGGGTTCTTTATCTCGTATCGCTGGGAGTGTGGTTTTAACAAGTGCTACTTTGTCGGCAGGGGATGATTATCAATATTATGCGGATTCTATTGGTTTGAATCAAGTGATGGGCCGTAAAGTTTTTCGTGAGTTTCCCATTGCCTCTCCTTATGATTATGCTAATCAGGTTCTTTTATATACCCCAACGGATATTACGAATCCTAAGCTAGATCGTCAACGTTTTTTAAATGATGTTGTTTATCAGATACGTGATTTGTTTTCGTTAACTGAAGGACGAAGCTTGGTATTGTTTACTTCACGTAGTGATATGAATTATGTTTATGAACACTTGGGTTTAGAAAATTTTGATTATCCTATTTATGTTCAGAGTGATAACGCGGATATGAAAAAGTTAAGAGAAAGTTTTGAAAATAATATTCATTCCTGTTTACTAGCTACTGGTACTTTTTTTGAAGGAATCGATATTAAAGGAGAATCGCTAAGCAGTGTAATTATTCCTCGTTTACCGTTTCCAATTGTTGATCCAGTAGTAGATTTTAAAGCTAAGAAATATCAAGATGGCTTTAGAGAAGTTTATTTACCAGAAATGATGATTAAATTAAGACAAGCAACCGGTCGTCTAATTCGTAGTTGTACGGATAAAGGAATAGTTTCTATTTTAGATCCGCGATTTATGGAGTATAATGAGAGTTATAACCAGTTGTTAACGGATAATTTACCGTTTACGTCAATGACTTCAGATATGGATGATGTGAAGGAGTTTGTTCAGAAAACGTTGCGGAAAAAATAAAATAAGAAAGAGGTGCATTATATGGAAAGATTACAGAAAGTGATTGCTAATTGTGGGTATTGTTCGAGGCGTAAAGCGGAGAAGTTGATTGTGGAGAATCGGGTAACTGTAAATGGCAAATTGGTCAATCAGCTTGGAGTTCAAGTTAGTGATAAGGATAAAATTGAAATTGATGGTGTTCGATTAGAACGCCAAGATAAAGTTTATTTTTTGTTAAATAAGCCACGTGGAGTGGTAACAACTGCCCATGATGACAAAAAACGTAAGACGGTTGTCGATTTGATTGAAACAGGTAAGAGAATTTATCCAATTGGTCGTTTAGATTATGATACAACAGGGGTGTTGTTGTTAACGAATGATGGCGAGTTTGCTCATTTATTGATGCGCCCTAATGATGCGATTGATAAGGTGTATATCGCCAAGGTAGAAGGTATTTTTTCGGTAGATGCATTTCGAGAATTAAAAAAGGGAGTAAAAGTTGGAAATGAAGTTTATCATGCTAGTCGGGTTAAAGTAAGGAAGGTTGACTCTAAAAATAAGAAAACACTAGTAGAAATTACGCTTCACGAAGGAAAGAATCATCAAGTGAAAAAAATGTTACAAGCAGTTGGTTTTCCTGTGATTAAGTTAAAGAGGGAACGTTTTGCCTTTTTGACGACTGGTTCATTGTTATCTGGAGAATACCGTGAACTTTCTCCTAAAGAAGTTCATCAATTGTTTGCTTTGGCAAGTAAAGGAAAAGAAAAAAAGATTAGGAATAAATAATTTAGAATTCCTAATCTTTTTAATTGTTCAATTCTATTTTAAATAGATTTTATTCTTCTTCGATGACGATTGCGCCAGTTGGACAACTTTCTGCTGCATCTTGAACATTTTCTTTTTCTTCTTCAACAACTTCTATTTTTTCTTCGTTTCCTTTTACTTGCGCTAAACCATCTTCGCCAATTTCAAATACATTTTCAGCAATATAGGTACAGCTACCACAACCGATACAAGTATCTTTTTTTACACATGTTTTCATATTATCTCTCCTTTACATGTATTCATTATAGCGAAAAAACTGGAAAATGACAATTCTTTCTTTGGGATTGATGAGATAGGAAAGTATTTTAATGAATGTGATTATTTTTTTGTTAGGTTAGAGGAAACAGAAGAAAGCTAGGTTAGAAGAAATAGAAGGAGAAAGGAAAAAGTAATTATCGTTTTTTTGTTTTTATCGGCCCTTTTAATGTTTCTTCTTGTGAATAGTTAGGTTCTATATCGGGAGTTTCTTGAATTATCTCTATTGTTGGAATTACTTCTGGTCTTATTGCTAGGCGTTCTAGTTCTAATTGATCAGAAATAGCCATTCTTAGTCTAATGTCTTTGTCATATCGTTTCATATTTTGATTAATATTGTTAACGATTATCGCGAAATCTTTTTCACTCTGTTGATCTACCTTATTTACGGCTTTTTTTCGTGCCATGTTTATCACCTCATGTGCTTAGTATAGTATACGTTTTTTTAAAAGTAAAATAAAAAAGTAAATGTTTTAGTAGAAAATGAAGAGTTTCTCTTTTCGTTTATAATTTCTTTTTCTTTGATTATCGATTGGGAATTTCTTTTTTTTTTAAGGGATTTATGCTATGATAATAAATAGATAGGATAAGGTGAGGATATGGCTAGTCGAATGGAACGTTATACCAATAATCAAGATAATCGTCCTACTAGTAGATTGGAAAAAAATAAAAAAGTCTATGAGGACTTGTATACTAATGTTGGGTATACTCAGTTTACCAAGTTAGATTCTAATGTTGTCGATTTGAGCTCATCTAGCTCTTTCGATGAACAAAAAGGTCGCCGTGAACAGTATCAGAGAAATAGAGAGTTTTCGCCTTTTATTTCTGCAACAGAATCTTCCGCTACTACTGATAATTATCGTTATCGAGAAGAAAATTTGGATTCTGAGGATAATGAAAAAGTGTATGATATCAATGAGATTCTAAGAGAAGCAAAGAAGAATCGTGAACATCCAGATGAATTAGAGAAAAGAAGAAAATTAAGGACGACGGAGTATAATATTTTGGCGGAGTTAAATAGCGAAAAGATTAAAGAATACAAAGAAAAGAAAAAAGAAGTATTAACCGAGGAAGAGGAAGAACAGCTAGAAGAACTAATTCATACAATTACCTCAAATACTATGCGTCAGGATATTGATCAGCAATTACTGAATGATCTTATGCCTACGAATATGGATGAAACCGTGATTGATGAAAATTTGAGTGCAGAACTTTCTGATAAAATTCAAAAGGATATGCTTTCTGAAGAGGCTTCTTTTCCTAAAACAGATGATAGCGATGAACAAAAGACGGAAGCAATTACTTTAGATGAATCGTTTTACACTAAGTCGATGGATCTTTCTAAAGAGGATTTAGAAAGTGATGATTCTGAAGAAGAGTTGTTTGATGATGTTGTCCCCAAACGTTCTAAGATAGTTAAGTTATTTATTGTTTTAGCTATGTTGATTGTTTTGGCTGTGATTTTAATCATTGTTTATTATTATGTATAGGGGGGGATAACTTGATCTCTAGAGTAAGAAATAGAGATATTGTCACATCCGTGATTTTAACGGTAATTACTTGTGGATTTTATGGCTTCTATTGGCTTAGTGAGCTAACTGATGATTGTGGTGATGCGAGTGGAGATCATTCAATCAGTGGTGGTATGAGCGTTCTTTTATGGCTGATTACCTGTGGTATTTATAGTTGGTATTGGTCATATCAGATGGGAAAAAGAATTCGAGTAGCCCAGGAGAAAAGACATCTTCCTGTTACGGATAATTCTACCTTGTATTTGATTTTATCCATATTTAAGTTAGATATTGTCAATTGGATTTTACTTCAAAGCGATTTAAATCAATTGGCTGAATTCGATCAACAAAATGGATAATACTAGGGGGAATAGTGATGACGAGGCGAATATTCAAGGTTAGTGTTTTCACTATAGGTGGTTTGGTTGTTGCCGCCGTTATTCTTTGGCTATGTGAACTGGGAATTATCCGCTTTCCGTGTTTGTTTTATCAGGTTACTGGAGTATATTGTCCTGGTTGTGGTATGACAAGAGCGATTTTGGCTTTTTGTCATGGTCAGTTTGAAGAAGCTTTTCATTGTAATATGCTTCTTTACCTTTTGCTTCCTTTTTTCCTCATTTACGGGTTATGTTTTATTTATCGTTATGTTAAGGAAGGAAGATTTCTTTTGGTACAAGAGTTATATCCCCCAAAATGGCTTTTTACAGGAGTTATAGTGATCGCTTTATTTGGTGTGTTACGCAATTTTCCTAATTTTTCTTTTTTTAGACCAATTTAATAAGATTAAGGAGTGATTTAGTATGGATCGTACAAATATGTTTGATGAATATGTCAAGGAAAATGAAGATAATCGAAAAGCACTTACAGATTCTGAATATTATCTTGATGCTTTAGATGCAAGAATAACTGGTTCTAAGTCGATTGCTGAGGTGAAGGAAGAGGTTAATCAATTTTTAACAAAGAATGAGGTTCCTTCATCTATTCGTGAGGAATTGTTAAGAATTTGTGATGGTTTTGCTTCTGATATGGATGCGCAAACTGCGATAGGACAGTTAAAGGAATATATGCAGTCTCTTGTTGATGAACAAAAAGAGGATTTTCAAAAGTCTGATGATGAGGTGAATCAAATAAAGAGTGATTTTGTCGATGATTCCATTCGCCAATTAGAGGAATCTGGAGTCACTGTAGTAGGTGATACTGATGATTTAATTGCTGGTATTCATGATCAGAGAGATATTGAACGTATGCAAAATAATATTGATACAGCAGTAGATTATATGGATGAAAAGGCAAAATTGCTTGGGGAAGATACTCCTTCTCCAGAAATTCATGTTGATCAAATTCAAGATTCTCTTGAAGCAAGCGGAGACGAGACGGTTCTAACGGCAATTAATGAGGATGAAGATAGGGAAATGACTTCAACTTCTAGTATGAGTTTCAGTGATGATGGAATTGCTTATTGCTATGCAGATAAAAATGATGATGTGACAATGCAATTTGCTTTGATGATGATGGGCTCATTAATGTTAACCCAAAAAGATCAAGAATTATTTCAGAATTTGGGATTAAAATTAGTAAAGGATCAAAACAATGATGACGCCTTTCGATTAGAAGCTGGAAATTTTCCTGTTACGAACCATCCTGAAAATCGTTTAAGTGCTTTAGCTATGGATCAGATTCAAAAGGTTGCCCATGAATTTCAACCTGGTGTTGATTATCATCAGTCCCTACTTCAAGAAGCTCCAGAGATTGCTTTGATGTTTCAAATTTTTGATCAGCATATTTTAGGAAACGAAGGGGATGCAATATTGGGAATTAAACGAGCAGATGACCATTTTCATTTTTCTCTTAGCGTAGATGAAAATTATCAGCAAGTTGCAGAAGCTTTTCGTACCAATAATGCCATTACTAACGAGACACCAACTGGAAAGAATTTGATTTCCGTTTCTAAAGAAACAATGGCGGAGCAATTAGTCTTGCTTCAAGATACTGAAGCTACTTTATTGTCGATGGAAGAAGAATTAAGCCAAGCCAATGAATTAAATAATACTAGAGGTGCTTATGTAAAAACATTAACGCCTCCTCCTGTTTCAGCACCGTCATCTTCTCAAAGTGGGCAAGTCAGTCCTGTTATATTAGGTGTCGTCGTTGCTTTAGAAGTAGCTGCAGTATTGATTAGTATTTTCTTTATCTTTTAGTGCTTTTCTCTTGAAATAGAGTAGGATAGTTAATTTATTTCCTACTTTTTTATTTTTTTTCATAAACTAGAAATATAGAAGGAAGCTTTATGAAAAAGAAAATACATTTACGAAAGAAAAAGAAACATTTCGTGATACGTAAGAGTCATTTGTTTTTATTTACAATGATAGGTGTAGTTGTGACCGTTATCTTTTTCTTGTATCAGATTAATCGCCATTTTACCCCTTTGTTATTTGAAATGGCAGAATTAGAAATTCAAAAATTTTCTACTATTATGGTAAATAAGGCGATTGCTCAAGTATTGGAAGACAAAATTAATACGGATGAATTATTTGAAACGGTAAAGAGTGAAGATGGAAGTATTCAAACGATAGACTTTAATCCTGTTGTTGTTAATCAGGTACTTAATTTAGCGACTACTATTGTTCAAAACAATTTAAAATTACTGGAACACGGTGAACTTGACGCGATTGGTATTTATGATATGGATTTACCAGAAGATAGGATTCAAGATTTAGAACGGGGAATTATTGAACGAATCCCTATAGGCATATTAACTAATAATGCTATTTTAGCTAATTTTGGACCGGAAATTCCTATTCGCTTGCGTTATGTTGGGGATGTAAATAGTAATATTTCGACTAAAATAACGCCGTATGGGATTAATAATGCTATGGTTGAAGTTGGTGTTCATCTTGAAATGACCGCTCAAATTATTCTACCCTTTGTCACCGAGAAAATGCTTTTAGAATGTGATATTCCTCTGGCTATTAAGATGGTTCAAGGAAGCGTACCAACGTATTATGGAAATGGTTTTGTTAAAGATTCTTCTATGTATTCTTTACCATTAGAATAATTGCTTTTCAGTGTAAAATAATGTATAATGAAAATGAGAATGAGAGTGATAATAATGGGGAAGATAATTACTTTAGAGAATGTTGATTACGAAGTGGTTTCTAATTATAAAAATGCTTTTTGTATGGAAGATTTAGAAGAACGTTATACGGATTATTTTCTTGATTTTGATTATATTTTAGGGGATTATTCTTATGATTCTTTACGTCTAAAAGGTTTTTTTGATTCGAAAAATAAGCAGTGCCGTAAGTTGAATGATATCGATGATTTGGATCAATATATACAAAAGTATTGTGCATATGAGTGTCGCTATTTTTTACTAAAGAAAACAAAAAAAGATAAGAAAAATGGTTGAAATATATATTGTTTATGATAAAATGGATATATATGATAATAGAAGGGGAGGATAATTAATGGAAAAAGATAAGAAAGTACTTTCTATTGTACAAGAAGATGGTTCTGTCGAAGAAGTAGAATTACTTGTTTCTTTCAAGTTTAGGGATAATAATAAAGAGTATATTGTTTATACACGTAATGAAAAAGATGAAAGTGGTAATATAACAATTTATGTTTCTCATGTTGTTGATAAAGATGGACAATTAGAGATGGAAGCTGTCGAAAGTGACGAAGAATGGTCACGCATTAAAGATGTATTAAGGGAACTTTCAAAGAATAATGATTAGAAAGGCAGTGATTTTATGAGCGAATTTAACAATATATATTTTGTCGATCGAAATAATGCCAAAATGCCAAATAATGGGGAGACTAGGATAAAATTTAGAGCACCTAGTTTTGCTAATGCCAAACTTAGACGTTATAAGATTCCTGTGGAGTCGGTAGTTAATCAAGTAGAGAAAGAGGATAAAGTGAACGATTCTAAAAATTATGAGTTGTCGACTAAGTCACAAGAACGCCTTTTCCACAAAGCTGGAGCTCGTGAAAGGGCTTTGAAGTTGAAAGAAGTACGTGAGAAGAAGTTGGCTAGTATTCCTGCGGTAATTATGAGTTCTTTTGAGCCAACTGAAAAAGTTGCTCCTGTTAATGTCCAAAAGGATAATCAAGAACAAGAAAATGTTTCTACAATACCTGCTGCAACTTCAGGAGTGGTAAATGAAACTGTTCCTTCTGTTAAGCCTGCAGCTTTAGAAGATACTCAATTTAATTTGGGTGGGGTTTTAGAAACAATTAAACATACTGATGTTGCTGCTAATACTACTGAAACTGTAGCAGCTCCTGTTCAAAATGAAGAAAAGCAAGAAACTACAGTGGAACCTGTTGCTCAGACTGTTTCTGATGTTGCCCCAGTTGAGCAGCAAGAAGTAAATGTAGCACAGGTCGCTACTTCAGAATCTTCTGAAGCTGCACCAGTAGCCGAAGAAGAAATTGATGCTACAATTGATTTTTCTTCTAAAGATACGGAACAAATTTATAATGAATTAGTAAAAGCACGTGATGAGACGACAGCTGCAATGGAAAAAGCTAGTGCGATTGCGGCTGAAGTTGAAGAAACGAAAAAAGAATTTGATAAGAAGATTGAAGAGTCTGATCAAAAACTTCAGGAAGCGGGGGCTGAAATGGAGAATACTAAGTTACAGGCTGAGGCTTCTCAAACACGTTATAAAGAGAAAATTACTGAATTTAGGAATGCTGCAGCGGCTCAAAGCAGATCTTTAAAAGCACAACGTGATAAAGCGGTTCAAGCAGCAGTAGCTTCGGAACGTGAGTTAGAAGAAGTCCGCAGAAATGGTGAAGAAAAACTTACTAAGAATGAGCAGCAAATTGCTGAGTATAATGATCAAATTAAGCAAGATCAAGCTACAATTAATGAGTACGACGAAAAAACAGAACGTTTAGATGCTATCTTGCAGGCAATTAGTGAACCTATTGAGGCTGTTGGAAATTATGTTCCTTCTGCTTCAGTTGCTAATTTTATGATTGCGCCAGATTCTCAAATGGAAGTTTCTGAACCAGTAGCAGTTAAGAAAGTTGCCTAATTTATATTAGATACGTGTATTTTAAATTTTATATAGTTATATTTAGCTAAGCAATATCTGCTTAGCTTTTTACTATTGTATATTTGTTATTATCTTAGTTTATTGTAGTTTAGTGTTACAGTGAAATCTTTTTGATGAGGTAGACTTAAGCTTATCATAAGATGAAAGTAATTAATGTAATTGAATTATTTTTTCGTTAAAGATTAATTTTGAATGTATTAAAAAATTTTTTCATTATTTGGCAAAATTTTAATTAGGTTTTGATTATTTATTTGAAAAAAAAGACTGTTAGGCCAATTTTATTCGCTAACAGTTTGAAATAAACCACTACTAAGTACTTCATTTTTTTCATATATTTAAATGGGTGATTATCGTGAAAAACTTTATTAATTATTATTATCAATTACAAATTAATGATATTCATCTATCCAATGGGAAATATTTTTTTCGTTATCAGAATCAATCCTATTTATTTAAACCGTTTTATGGGGATTTTTCTTATTTAGAAGCTGTATATGATTTTAATCAACAAATCGTTTATTCTAATCCTTTTTATCATCGGATTGTGCGTAATAAAGATCGCTCATTAGTAACGGTTATAGATGGTAAGCCTTATGTTTTGATGAAAATAAATCATTTGGCTAATGAGCCTATTTCTATTTTTGATATTAAGGGATTAGATTATGTTCAGGTAGATAAAAAACTCGAGGTTTTAAATATGTTTCATTGGACTAATCTATGGGAATCAAAAATTGATTATTTTGAAGAGCAAATTTTTAGTAAGATGTCTGAATATTATTCTATTTTACCAACTTTTCATTATTTTATAGGACTAGGTGAGAATGCTATTCTTTATGTAAGAGAGGCTTTAGCGAACTATCAAGCAGAGTTATCCGATCAATTGGTTGTTTCTCATCGACGCTTCTATAAACAAACTACCTTGATTGACTATTATGATCCAACAGAGTTGATTATTGATCATAAGGCACGCGATGTTGCTGAATATATTAAATTCTTGTTTGTAAGTGGTAGTTATGATATGGATGTTATTAGTAATTATTTAGCTGGTGTTGATTTTTCTTTAAGGGGGGCAAGTTTATTGTTTGGTCGTTTGATGTTTCCCAGCTTTTATTTTGATCAATTAGAGCTATGTATGGTTAGTGGAGATTTTCAACCTTTGAAAAAATTATGTGACCGAGTCGAGGAGTATCAATTATTTTTGGCAGATATCTTTTATGTTATTACGCGTCAATATCCTATTCCTGAGGTTTTGTGGCTGTTAAAGGCCAACTAGAAGTCAACTAACTTTTAGAAAAATGTATTTTCTATAATATAAGGACGTTGGCTCAATATTGATTTGCTTTCTAATCACTGATGTTTTTTACTTCGATTACTTCTGGAATTTCAGCAGTGATTGCTATTTCAATATTATCTTTTAATGTGATATCGATCATAGGACAACTAGCGCAATGTCCGGTCATTCTTACATAAACGATACCATTTTCAAATTTAACGAATTCTATATCGCCACCTTCACTGTTTAAAAATGGACGAATTTTATCTAACATTTCAATTACTTTTTGTTCTGTTTTATTTTCTTTATTCATATTGATCACCGTTTTCATTATAATTGTTTTTTTAGCACTTTGACAACATTTTTACTTCGACATTTTTTTCTGAAGATTTAGTTCAGAGAATGAGAATAGCATTTATAGAATCGGTGAGTAGATACTTTTTTAAATTACAATTTAGATATTAAAGTTTATATAATTGTTATTAATTGAAAGTAAATAAAATAGGTTTTATGTTCTTTTTTTTATTTTTGCTCACTTGAAAAGGTATGCAACTTTGAAAGGTTAAATGCAACATATTGAGTGATTTGTTGATAACAAACAAGGAGTAACCTTGTTTGTTTGACTATTTTACTCTGATAAAAAAATGCAAGGGTCAAGATGAACTCACTATGTCCGCCCTTGCATTTTTGTTTAAAATACTGGGTTTTATTAGTACTTTATAGTAATATATTGATAAGCAATCTATTATTTTTATTAGAACACGATTAAAATAGGTTGAATTTTGGAATATTTTTTGAAATTCAAAATGCAACCAATGTTGTTATACTTTAGTTGACTAATATTATATACATTTTTCATAATTAGCAGTAAATTCTAAAAACAAAAATTTTCTACTTAAATGCAACTAAGTAGTTTTTACCAGTTAAATGCAATTTTTTACAAAACAAGGGTTGCGTTTAGAAAAACTTTTCACTTTTTTTATTTTTTCCACAGAATTTTGTTAAATTCATTGTTTGTTGTGTTAGAATCTGTTAAAATGTGTTTTAGAAGGTGTATCAAATGTTTAAATATGAAAAAGGGAAAATTGTCACGGGATGCGTCACGGGGATAGAGAAGTATGGCGTATTTGTTGGACTGGATGAATTTTATAGTGGATTAATTCATATTTCTGAAATATCTAGGAATTTTGTTAAAGATGTTAATGATTATGTATCTGTGGGTGAAACGATTCGTGTGAGAGTTGTGGAAACGGATGAAGAAAACTATCATGTGAAGCTTAGTATTAAGGATTTGGATTATCGTGTAAATCAAAAAACAAAAAATAATGTTTGTGAAGTTGGTGAAGGTTTTGCACCTCTGAGGGCTAATTTAGAGGGGTGGATTTCGGAAAAAAAGAAAGAATTTAACAAAAAATAAAAAAAATAAATTATTTATATTGACAAACATTCTACAAAATGTTATATTTGATAACGTCAAGTCATTAGTTTGAATTTATTTGGGCGATTAGCTCAGTTGGTTAGAGCACCTGCCTTACAAGCAGGGGGTCGCAGGTTCGAGTCCTGCATCGCCCACCATTTATGTGCCGAAATAGCTCAATTGGTAGAGCAATTGATTTGTAATCAATAGGTTACGGGTTCGATTCCTGTTTTCGGCACCATTTATTTGGAGAGATAGCGAAGTGGCTAAACGCGGCAGACTGTAAATCTGCTCCTACGGGTTCAATGGTTCGAATCCATTTCTCTCCACCATCGTGATTGCCTCGTAGCCAAGTGGTAAGGCATCAGACTTTGACTCTGACATGCGCTAGTTCGAATCTAGCCGAGGCAGCCATTTTAAATTATTCGCTTCGTTAGCTCAGTCGGTAGAGCATTTGACTTTTAATCAAAGGGTCTGGAGTTCGAATCTCCAACGAGGCACCATTATATGTGCCTGAGTGGCGGAATAGGTAGACGCACAGGACTTAAAATCCTGCGGGCTTCAACACCCGTGCCGGTTCAAGTCCGGCCTTAGGCACCATCTTATGGAGGAATACCCAAGTCTGGTTGAAGGGACCGGTCTTGAAAACCGGGAGGTCGTGCAAGCGGCGCAGGGGTTCGAATCCCTTTTCCTCCGCCATCTTATATCGCGGGATGGAGCAGTTCGGTAGCTCGTCGGGCTCATAACCCGAAGGTCATAGGTTCAAATCCTATTCCCGCAACCAAATTGGTCTCGTAGTGCAGGGGTTAACACGTCTGCCTGTCACGCAGAAGATCGCGGGTTCAATTCCCGTCGAGACCGCCATTTGGCTTCGTAGCTCAGTCGGTAGAGCAAAGGACTGAAAATCCTTTGTCCTAGGTTCTGCCACAATATAAGTTTTATGCTTATATTTCAAGGAGCTTTGATATATATAAACTAGAGCTTTAAATTAGTCTGTGGACAGAGTGTGGACAAAATAGAATAAACGTATTTTATCACACTTGTTCCTATTTAGATTAATTTAAACGAAATGGCTTCATAGCTCAGTCGGTAGAGCAAAGGACTGAAAATCCTTGTGTCGCTGGTTCGATTCCCGCTGGAGCCACCATTAGATGCTAATAAAATCAACGCTTCTGAAAGAAGTAGTTGATTTTTTTGTCCACAAAATTATTAAAATTTCTGTCCACAGCATACTATTTTTGTCCACAGAGTTATTTTTAAGGAGTGATAAAGTATGCTTGACGATTTAATAAATAAGCAAGTTATGTGCAGTGATGTTGGTGTTATACAATTTATGTATCCAATGTTTAGAATAGCAAAAACTAAAGATGATGTTATTTACTCTATTAATACTAATCAACCATTTATATATTCTGGCAGTGGTTTATTATTTGAATTAGTTAAAAAAAGTGATGTACCATATATCATTGTATCTAGTGCAGGTGATTATAATTTAGATGATAGAGAAACGTTACTTGAATTAGCTTATAAAAAGCATAATAAAAAACCAACAAGTAACAACTATTTCTTAATGACAACTAAATATGATGAATTTCTTTATTGTTTTAAATATCTATGGATATGTGGTGAGCTACCAAATTTATATATTGAATCAGAGTTTGCAGTAAACTCTTTGTTAGAGGTTATAGACTGTCCTAGATTATTCCTTGCTATGCTTTTAAAATGTTGTAATGATAAAAATGTAAATAAAATTGAAGAAATGTTAATAATGTTTATTATAAATAGTGTTGAAAATAAAGTAAGTAGTATAACTAATAATTGGCTATACTCTAAACAACAAAAGTTTTGTTATTTATATAAGCGAAAATTACCTAATGCTATTAAAAATCATTTTAAATTATGCAGGTGTTTAAATGATCCTACTTTAAGATTATTTAGTTTATTTAATGATATATTCTATGGTAATGATTGTCATTATTTAACTCATAGTTTAATGAAAAAAGAACAAACTGATATGAGTATGATTATTGATAGTAAAAAACAAAAAGTAATAAGTTCTATTAATAGTGCAAAAGAGTTTATGACTACTATTATAATGGGAGAACTAGGTTGTAAATTGTTTAAAGAATTATATAGTGATGATATTTATTTTTTAAAAACACCAGATGATGTTATTAAATTTATTTCAACTTATGATTTTGAAACAGAAAAAACAGTAGCTTTCGGAGATTTATCTTTTATTTCTAAAGTAGGGCAAGGAGCATTATTAAAGTTTATTGAAGAAACTAAAAGGCCTTTAATAGCTCTATGTTCTAAAGGTGATATTACGGAAGCAATGAGGAGCAGATTTTGTAAATGTGTTAGAATAGAAAATCCATTAGCAGTAAATGAAATGACTATGGGTGAGTTTTTAAAAGTTAAGAAAAGAGTGAAGAATAAAATAATAACCGATAGAAGGTTATATTCAAAAGAAGAATATTTAATTAAAACTGATATGATAAAGGCTTGTTTAGAGCTTAATCCAATATACTGGCATATAAAAAGTGAAAATAAAGATTCTAATATTACATTAGAAGATGAGAAGATATATTTAATGTGTTTAGATATTATATATAATTAACGTTTTAAAACGTTTTAATTTGTTATTTTATTAAAAGGTTGCCAACATATTGGCAATCTCTTTTTTGTGGGTTAGAGTTGGTTTAACTGGCAAGCTAGTTGGTATTATACTAGAAATCTAAAATAGGTTTGTATTACATATTTAATTGTGGTAACATATGTAGCAAGGAAGTGAGGTAATTATGAATAAAGAGATAAACGAATTAGCAAAAACAATTAATTCTAATGATTTAATACTCGTAGCAGGAAGAACATACACTGGTAAGACATTTTTTAGTTTGAAATTAGCAAGTGAAATAGCAAGTGAAAATAATAAAAAAATATTATTTTTTAATTTTGAGAGTTCACCAGAATTTTTATATTCACGTATTAAAGAAAGACTAAATGACAGTTATCTTAATGAAAATTTAAATATCATTAATGGACTTGATACGAAATCTATGAACGACATAAAAAAATTTCTTGAAGAATCTAAAGATATAGATATAGTTATTATTGATTATATAGAATTATTAGAAATTCGTTTTAATATCCAAGAAAGTAATGATGTATTGCGAGAATTAAAATCAATTGCAGTAGAATATAATGTGCCAATTATTATACTTTCACAGTTGCGTAAAGAGGCGGATGGAATAAAACCAACATTGGAGCATTTACAAAATGTCTCTATAGATGCAAATATTCCAGATAGAATAATATTTACATACATTGAGTATTCTTTCAACGTTAGTAAATAAAATAATTTAGGTATTATTGTAAAAGAAATTATAAACAGATTATTAAATGCAGATGTTCAAGATATGAATATTTTATAAAAATAATATATAAATGAAAAGATTGTATGAATAATATAATCTTTTTTGTTATTCTTTGTTAATTTTTATTAGGGGGTTGTAAATAAATTACACTGTGTTTAACTAGTAGTTAAAGGAGGTGCAAATTGGAAACTAAAGATGATGTTGGAGTAGGTGTAAAGATCATTAATGGAAATGATGCTATAGAAATACTAAAAGTAATGAGTAAGGATACTAAAATCTATGAGGTTTCTCCTATATTAGTTGAATTAATTAATAGTAATATTAATCTAGCAATGGAAGCAGTAAAATATGTTCCAAATATATATTTCCAGTTGTCAGGACAATTTAGATTTAATAAAAAGTTAATTAGAGCGACTATTGAGGCATTTAGAAACTATAAATAGAAAATTAGTATAGACACAGTGAAAGGATTAACGAAATGGATGGATACGAAAGACTAAAACAGTTATATAGAGATGATGGAAAAAATGATAATGCCTTAAATATTATTCTTGAATATCTAATCAAAGTACCAGATATGAGTGAAGTTTACCTTAATCAAGAAAAGAATTTAACACAAATGATGAGTTATATTAATCGTAAAGCTAAAGAACAAGCAGTAAATAACGTAGCAGTTATTGAAGATGAAACAGTGTATAATTGGTCTTTAGAATATTTTAAAAAAGGTAATGAAGAATTAGGGTTAAATGACCCTATACCAATTACTTTAAAAACTAAAGTAGAGAAGAAAGAAGATAAGCCTACGGGTCAATTATCTTTGGAGTTAGAGTTTTGACATACATTAAGAAAAAGTATAGAAGACTATTATCTTTGGCAGATGAAAAGTTTATAATTCCAAGTTGTTTTGAAAGATTTATTAAGGAAAAAGAACAAACTCATAATTTAATTATTAAAAGTAAGAATAGCAAATGTTATTGCACAAATTGTGACTATCATTTTATTTCTAAAGTAAAAGTTAATGATGAAATTAAATGTCCTAATTGTAAGCAAACATTACTTGTAAAAACTGATCGTTTACAACAATGTGAATTTAAGGATAACTTGCAACTATTAGATAGAATTGAAGATACCTTTATCTTAAGAACTTTTGAATTATATTCTACTTATAATCAGTTTCATACCACCCACAAAATAACTGAATATATGAGAACGATTATTGATAATAATGAGATTAAGGGTTTTGTAACTAACCAAGTTCATAACCATATGGGTTATATGTATATAGCACATTATCAAGAGTTTGAATATTGGCGAGGTAGAAATTATCGTTGGGCTTATAGAGATGTTCAAGGTATGGTATGCCCGTATAATTTAAAAAGGCTATTAAAAAATACTGACTTAAAATATTCGCAGTTAGATAAGTTTGTAGCCAAGATGAGTTATATAGATTTTATTTACTATTTTACAAGACTAGCATATTATCATAGTTTTGAAATGTTAGTAAAATTAAAACTTTATAATTTAGCTCGTGAAGCAGATAGTTTCAATAGTGGAAAAACATTTAAAGAGATTTTTGGAGTACCTAAAACATTTTATCCATTTATGAAAAGGAATAATATTGATAGACAAGAATTAGAGGTATTGAAAATTATACAAAAAGAAGATATAAAGTTAATTGATAAACTTAAGGGAATAGGTAATTTAAAAGCACTCTCTAATTATGTGGATTTAGAAAAGGCTTATAAGAAAGTTCTATCTATTGATTATAATAGTGAATATGAATATTTGGATTATCTTAAGGCTTGTGTAAGATTAGAATATGATATGAAAAATAGTAGGGTATTATATCCTAAAAATCTTAAGGAAGCACATGATAAGGCTATTAATTTATTAAAGTTAGTTCTTAATGAATCAAATGATAAATTAATTAAAGAACGTGCTAAATTATTAGATAAGTTTACTTATAATGATAAAAAGTATGTAGTCTTTGCAGCTAATTCAGTAGAGAGTTTACTTGATGAGTCAAAACAACAAAATAATTGTGTTAAGACATATATTGATGATTATGCTCTAGCTGAAACTGATATTTATTTTATGAGAGAAATAGAGCATAAAGAAAAATCACTTGTTACAATAGAGGTTAAAAACAATAGAGTAGTCCAATGTAGAATAAAAGATAATTACTTTCCAACAAAGGAACAAATGAATTTTATTAATAAATGGGCAAAGAACAAGATGATTTATTCCAATAATTCATATATAAGATAGTAGGAAGGAGCAAGTTATGGATAGTGCAGTTATAGATACAATAAATGACTATGTAAATGATTTAGAAACTAATTATATATTTTTCTTTGCATCTTTAGTAGCAAGTAATATCAATGCTTTCTATACTAGGTTTAATAATAGAAATTATATGAGTTTAGATGGAATTATTAATGATTCTAAAGAATACTACTTAAAAGATGATAAAGAAAAGAACTTACTATATTATCTCATAGATGAGGCTTTAAAAGAAAAGTATCACTTAAAAATAACAGATAAAGAGAAACTTATTGTTGAAAAACTGTAAAAATATCAAATAGTTAAGATATTATATAAATGTTTCATATATATTAGTAAAGTGATAGTTATTATCTTAAAACTTTTAATCAAAGATAGTAATTATTCATTTATATCAACGATTGATTTACAACTTTGTCGAGAGCTAACTCGAAAACAGCATTACTTACCACAAACCTTAGAATATTGAAACTAGTGAGAGTTAAATAACAAATAACAATACTAATAATACTAATATTAATAATACTGAAACTAATAATACTGATTTTAATAATATCACCCCC
>UQRY01000020.1 GCA_900543675.1 uncultured Mycoplasmatota bacterium | reverse complement strand
AATCAGAAATGGTTGATTTTTTCTTTTTTATAAAAATTCCACAAGTAATTTTAATACTTGTGTCAAAATACCTAGGAAATTAATTATTTTGAAATAGTAAAATATGAATGATAAAAGTCAGTATTATTAAAAATAGAAATATAATTTTAAATTATAAAACTTTATAAAAAACGACAAATGTATGTTATGATAGTTGTAAATTATTTGTTGAGGGGGGATATTGTGGTTATTTTTGATACTACAAATAATTTTAATAATCAAATAAAAGGAATGTTATATATGAGTATGATGGACGTTGATTATTTGGTGCAAAAATATCAAATATCATTTTTGAAATCAAGAATTCCATTAGATTATGTTGAAACATTTGAAGACGAATTAGAACAAAGAAAAAATGAATATAGATTATCTGTACAATATTATTCAATTTTGGCTTTAGGTATTGAAACAGCCGAAGATGAAGAGTTATTGAAAATTATCAAAAATGAAGTAGAACAGGGAAATTTATTTACTAGGAGTCATTTGCAATCTATAAGTCGTGAAGATTTGAAAGATTTGATAAAATCATTGGGAGATCATTTTGCACAATTAAGTAATGAAGAATTATACCAATTAAGATCGTATATGATGTCAGAATATATATTTGGCGAAATAGAACTGGCAAATATATATGTACAACAATTATATGAAAATACTGCTCGACGTGGAACTTTAGATGAGTATAAAAATATAATTTCAAATTTAAGAACTATTGGAGCATCTTCTGAAATAATTGAATCTGATTATTTTAATAGTACCAGAGTTAAGTTAATATAAAGATGGGAATATAAAATTATTTTCACCTTTTTCTTTGTTTGTTCAAAATATTATAGTGGAAATATCAATTCCTTTGTGAAAAGTTGTAGATAATTTTTTCAGCAGCATGATAGGAAAATGCGCTTGAATTGTTCGACCTTTTTATACATTCAGTCTGAAATATGACTGATTTTTATTTTGTATATAATATCTATTACTGGTAATTTTGTTGCTTGTGTCAAAATACTTAGGGGATAAAACAAAATAGTATGGTATAATACCTATAAAATTTATATATTTACTATAAAAAAGAAGGAATTAAACGAATATAGATATTAAATATAATGAATGTTTAGATGAATTTACATATGATTTAAGTTTAGCAATGAGATTAGAAAATTATATCAATAATCATTTTTGTCCAGCATATACAATTGCTAAATTAGCGCCTATTTATTTAGTAGGTGGATCTATTAGATGTTTAATCTGTGCAAAGAAGCCTAAAGATATGGATTTTATTGTTTTAGGAAAAGAACATTTAGATTGGGTACTAAAAGTATTCAAAGCTTATAATATTGATTATAAATTAAATAGATTTGGTGGATATAAATTTATCTATGGTGATACAGAAGTAGATTTATGGTTAGCAGAAGGTTTATTTTCATCAATGCAGTACAATGTCGATGGCCTATATTTTGATTTAAGAGCAAATTCATTATTGTCGCTAACATTCGATGATTTTCATAAAAATGGATTAAAGTTGATTAATCCTGAAAACAATATAGAAAATGGTAGAGAAAAAAAGTTAACAAGATTTGGACGATCATATTTAAATGATAACCCAAATAAACAGTAAAAGATGGATTTATGAGGGGTAGATTATTATGGACTCACATCAGATTAATACTCAACTTAAACTTTTATAGCTTGAGATTTAATATATAGAAATAAGATTGTCAACTAGTAACACAAAATTACGTTGGTACATTGGAATAACTTATTCAATGACGTTTTGGAGGAAGATTTATGTATTATTATAATTCACAAGGGGAATTAATAAATTTTAATCTAGGCGAGCAAAAATTCCAAGGGAAAAGTTCAAGAATTTTCTTATTAGAAGATGGATGTTATTTAAAACAATATTTTCCATATTCTACTAGTAATGTTAGAATGGATCTAGAACTTTTTCGTATTTTAAAAAAGTTAGATCATCCTCATACCAATAAAGTATTAGAACCTTATTATGATAGTGCTAAAATAGGGAGTAAAGAATATTTAATAAGTCATATTCAAGATTTGGATGTTGATGCTTATCAATATTTGTATATAGAGGATAGTTTTGTTGATATAATGAAAGAATCTACAGAATATTTATTATATAATTTACAGGTATTAGAGGAGTTAACTCACACTTTTACAGAGTTAGGCATATGGATGAAAGATTTTAAAAGAGAAAATACCGTTTTTTACAAAGATAAAATCATTTTAATTGACTTAGATTGTTGCAAATCAGCAAAAGATAATAGTCATTATGATATTCAAAGAAATAATATGTACTGTTTGCAGGAACTATTTATAGACTTATTTGAGAAATGTAAAAGCTATTCTTACAGATATGAAGATGATGTATCTGAATTGTTTGCGAAAGAAGAGGATACTTTAACTTCCAGTGTTTCGAAAAAACTATGTAAGTATAGAACTCCATTAGATTATATTAAAAATAATAAATAGAATAACGCAAAATAAAGAGCTTTTGCTCTTAAATCTATTACTGTTAAAATTACTTATAGTTAGTAATGGCTAAAATATAAATAAAAGTGCATAATATTTTGAAAGATTGTGTATTGAAGATAATGATTAATTCTCTATTGATTGAATTATGTTAATAGGTTAAAGTGTTCTTCTGAAGTTTTTAGGTGGTATGGATAAAATTTCTTTCTTATTTACTAGCGAGACAAATAAAATATATTATTCCTATTGATAATCTATAGGACATTTTAATATTATGTAATATGAATGAGAAGTTAGAGAGATTAAAGGATATTAAAACTGAAAATTTTATTTGGGTTATTTATATTGGAATTATATTATTAAGTTGGTATGCCAATAGTAAAGAAAAGAAAGCGATACTCTATGATGATGAAGTAAGTAGAAAAGAATACCAAAAATTGATGATTTTAATTTTTTCTATTTTAGTTGTTATTTATTATTCTTTTACGAAAGATAGTTATGATGATATGCAAGAATTGGGTCCATGTGATTCTCTTAGAAAGAAAAATTTGACTAAAGCATCTTTTTTAGGCTCTTTTTTGGTTTTACTTAGTGGACTTATTTTTTTAGGAATTGCGATTCTTGATGAAAATATCGATGTAGAAATTGCTTTTAATTAATTGTTAAAAGGGATATAATTTGTTGTAAGGAGTGAGTCCGGTGGAAAAAGATGCGTTAAGAAATTGCTTATTTGAACGTTATTTTGAAGTACAAAAAGGCATTAAAGCAATTGATTTTGTTTCTAGATTATCTTTTATTTATGATTTGTATCATGAACTTAATGGTTTATGTGAGAAGAATATTGAGTATTTTGATTGCTTTGATTCTATAAAAAGTATTCGGCTGGTTGAATATCGGTCAAAAACATTTTTAATTTTGAAAAAACAAAGTTGGGATTATGTAGTTATTGATATTAAAGATAAGAAGAGTATTACTGAAGAGCAATTTAAAACTATCTTTGATGAAGATTTTTTTGTAGAAAACTTTGGGGAAAGAAAAACAGAAGATAGTAAAGTATTTTCTTTGTTTTATGATGTAGAAGAGTATCAAGGAAATATTGATGATTTGATAGATTTTTATTTTAGAAATAGGCAAGTTTTTAATTTACCAACAAGACTATATTATCGTCTTGATTTGAAAGAAGCATGGACTTATTTTTCTATTCATTTAGCTCAAGGTACAGCTCAATTAGGATTTCAGACTCCTGATCAGTTTTTATATGAACAATTATTCTTACAATCTGATTTAACTCCTTCTGGGATGCAGGATGCGGTAGGTAAAATTGGGAAAAAAAGAGTACAAGAAATGTTTAGTAAGATAAAGGAAATAAGATTACCTGTACAAATTATTCCAGAAGCTTTACTTTCTTATTTTGATTTACCCTTACAAAATAAAGAGATAGATTTAGTAGATAATCAGAAATTAATGGTTAAAAAATTTATTTAAGTATCTTTATTTATCCTATTTCAAATTTTTAAGAAAATCTATGTTATACTTATAGTGAGGTGAAATACTAATGGAGTCTTTAAAAGAAGTTTATCAATCAATTGTTGAAGAACGGGAAAAAGTTTTAGATGCGATAAAATGTTTAGAAGGAAATGAAGAAGTTCGACGTTATCTTAAATTATGTGAACAGGATAGAGAATTAGATTTAAAACAATTTAAGTTATCTCTTCTAGTAGAAAAGGAGAAATATCAAAACTGTGATCATATTTGGATTACTACAAAAGATGATGGTAGACATAAACCGACTTGTAGTTGTATCAAATGTGGTCTTAATTATTCAGTACTTGACGGAGCTTATAGTGAAACTGCTAAGGTTATGCGCCGTGTTATTGAAGATAGTTATTCTGGAAATGGAAAAATGTTAAAAACAAGTGTAGATGCTTCAGATATTTATTGTGATGAATTATTGGCTAGAGCGATATTTTCAAAATTAAAAGAACATCATCCTGATTGTACGGATGAAGAATTGGTTTATTATCTTCGGGTTGCCTTAGATGATATTAGAAATATACGGGTATCTGAAGAAAGAAAGGAAAGTAGAGTAAAAAGATTATCGTTACCTTCTGCTTTTCATTCTTGGGATGGTTCTAGTGTTCAATCGTATTAAAAGAGTTGAATTTATATTTTTATGATTAAAGAAGAATTATTATCGATTATTTTGTCTAATTATGGCAACTTGCGAATAAAATTAAATAATTTTTCTTTTTTCTTTTTTTTATCTGTTATACTGAAAATGAAAGTAGGTGTTGTATATGAAATGTGTAGCTATTGAAGGAGCTAAACAATTAGTGGTGAAGGAGATAGCTGAACCAGTCAGTGAAAATGGTTCAGTTGTTGTGGATGTCAAGAAAGCGGGTATTTGTGGATCAGACATTCATTATTGGGAATCAGGACAGCCTGTTGGCTTAGTTATGGGACATGAATATTGTGGAGTAGTTACGGATCCAGGAGCTAGAGAAGATTTAAAAGTAGGGGACAGAGTAACTGCTTTACCTATTTCTCCGTGTGGACATTGCTCGGCTTGTTTAACGGGTAATCCCCAATATTGTCGTGAAACTTGGACCTATGCTACAGGTTTATCTTTAACGAATTCTGGTGCTTTTGCGCCAAAGCTTTCCGTTCGTTCTGATATGGTATTTAAAGTACCAGATAATGTAACGGATGAAGAAATGGCTATGGTTGAGCCAACAGCGGTTGGGTTACACGCAATTCATTTGGCGGATATTAAAGTAGGCGCTAAAGTACTAGTTGTTGGTGGTGGAATTATTGGATTAGTTTCCGCTATGTTTGCGAAAAAAGAAGGAGCTAGTTATGTTGCGGTTTCAGAAACTAATCGTGCTCGTGGAGAAAAGTCAGTTCAACTTGGCGTAGCGGATGAATGGTTGAATGCAACAGATGAGAAATTTTTAGAAAAAGTATTTGCTAAAACAGGTGAAGGTTTTGACTTAGTTATCGATTGCAGTGGAAATTCAGCTGCTGTTACTAGTTGTTTTATGAGTGCTAAACCAGGTGGTACGGTAGTGTTAGTTGGGGTTTCGTTAGCACCAGTTACAATTCCTACTGTAGTTGCTGTAATGAGTGAGTTGACAGTAAAAGGAGCTATTGCGTATACAAAAGAAGAGTTCCATACTTGTATAGAATTAATCGCCAATAAACAAATCGATGTTTCTAAGTTCGTTTCTAAAGTAGTTGGTTTAGATCAAGTTCAGGCTTCTTTTGAGGAATTAACCTCAGGTCAATCTGATTCTATTAAGATATTAGTTGATCCTAATCGTTAGTATTATTTAGATAATAGTAGTAAATTTATATATAAGAAATAGATACAACTTGTTTGGGTTGTATCTATTTTTGCTTTAAAAATATGATTTAAAATAAAAGACTTTTCGTCGGAAATTTGGTACAATAAAAATAATTAATAGGAGATGAAGCAGATGAATCGATATCAGAGTACAAAGAGAGTGGGTATCCTTGGCGTTGTTTTCAACTTGTTTTTATTGATGATCAAATTGGTAGTTGGATTTATTAGTAATAGTCAATCCATGATTGCGGATGCGTTAAATAGTGCTAGTGATATTTTTGCTTCTTTTATGACGATGATTGGTAATAAATTAGCTAGTGTTCCCCGAGATGATGATCATAATTTTGGTCATGGAAAAGCAGAATATATTTTTTCTTTTTTAATCAGTTTATCGATGATTGCTTTATCCTTAAAACTTTTTTTAGACTCTTTATTTGCAATTTTGAATCAGGAAAAATTGATTTATTCTCCTGTATTGGTTCTAGTTTGTATTGTGACTATTTTGGTAAAATTTGGCCTTTATTTGTATACAAAAAGTGTATATAGAAAACACAAAAGCTTGCTTATTTACTCTAGTATGAAAGATCATCGTAATGACGCAGTAATTACTTGTTGTACTCTTTTTTCCATTATCATGAGTAATTTTAATGTCTTTTTTTTAGATGGTGTTGTAGGTATTGGCATATCCCTTTGGATTTTTTATACGGGAATTCAAATATTTATGGAGAGTTATCATATTTTAATGGATGTTTCTTTGAAGCCTGAGATTACGGAGAAGATCGTTTATATGGTTAAGAATGATGTCGATGTGGTCGATGTTAAAGATATATATTCTATTTCAACTGGTTATAAATATATTTTATATTTGACGATTGAGGTTGATGGAAATATGTCTACTGCAGATAGTCATGAAATCGCAAATCGTTGGGAAAAATTATTGGTTCAAGAATTTGAACAAATTCAACAAGTGATTATTCATATTGAGCCAGTCAGGATTAAGAACGACCAGGTGAAAGAAGAAAAGAATGAAGAAGAACAAAAAAGAGGAGATAAACATGGAAAAAAAGAATAAAGGTTATATTGAAGAACGTCAAGATTATGTATTAAAAGAGTTAGCGAATGGGAAAAAAATTACCGTTCGTGATTTACAGATGGAAATATTGGAAATTATGGATGAGGTACACCGAATATGTGAAAAACATCATATTGAATATTTATTGATGGCTGGTAGTGCTTTAGGTATCTGTAATTACGGAGGATTTATTCCTTGGGATGATGATATGGATATTGCGATTAAAAAAGAAGATTGGAATCGTTTTATTCAGGCTTTACAGGAAGATTTAAGTGATGAATTCTATTTTGATTGCTATGAATTAGATAAACGGTATAATCCTATTTCAGGTCCAATGATGAAGATTAGAAAACGGGGTACCTATATTGAAGAAGTAAATACTTTACTTAAAAATCGTTGTCGTCAAGGCGATGGTGTTTTTGTCGATGCGATTGTCTATGATAATATTGCTGAAAATAAATTTATTGATGAAGTGAATCGTACAGTAATTAAATTAGTGATGCCATTTATCGTTTTACTAGATAATCTTCATATAAATCCTATTCCCCTTAAAAACTTTGTCGTTTGGTATAGTAACCGTTATTCTAGACGACATGAGGATAGTAAATTAGTTTCTCAACCGATTTCTGTTCCTTGGGAGAAGTTTTTAAAAGAACCTGTCTTTTTGAAGGAAGATGTATATCCAGCCAAAAAATATAATTTTGAGGGAAGAATGTTTTATTCTTATCGAAATATTGAAAAAGTATTGAAAGAGTGGTATGGACCTAATTGTTTGAAAAAATGGGATGGAAAAAAATGGGTAGAAACATTACCAGTCGAAAAAAGAAAACCTAAACATGTTAAGGATATTAACTTAGATGGTGAAGGTCCAGTTTCTTAGGATGAAAAATTTTTATTCTAATTACTTTGTTTTTGTGATAGAATGAATTATAAGCATAAAGAGGTGTATTATGGAGGAAAAAAACAAAAAAACCTTTCATCGTAAAGAGAAAAATAAAGACGAAATAGAAAAAGTAGATATAGAAAATAAAGAGATAGATACAGAGGATAAAAAAGGAGAAGAAGATGATCAGAACTCTTCGGTAAGAGAGATTATTGTTGAGAAAAAAGTAGGCTTTAATTATTTAGAAGTTATTCTCATTATGATCATTACTCTTATTATTGGTGGCTTTTTAGGAGGATTTGTCAATCAATTTGTGACCAAACCAACTAAGCAAGAATCGTCGACTGTTTCTGATGAGTTTCAAGAGTTTTTGAATACTTATGAAGATATTAAAGAAAACTATTATGAGGAAATCGACGAAGGCGAGATGTTAAGTGCTGGTATTAAAGGGATGATTGATTACCTTGGCGATAAATACTCAGTTTATATGGATGAAGAAGAAACAGAAGAGTTTAATGAACAAGTAGAAGGAAAATATGTAGGAATTGGAACGGAGATTATGCAGTTAGAAGATGGTAGTGTTGTAGTTTCTAATCCATTTGAGGGTAGTCCTGCTGCTAAAGCTGGTTTACAAGCTGGAGATGTGATTATTCGTGTAAATGATACCGATGTTACAGGAAAGACTTCTTCAGAAGTTTCTAATTTGATTAAAAAGAGTGGCGATTCTACGGTAAATATTACTGTACGTAGAGATGATGAGGAAAAGACGTTTACGATTGAACGAGAAACGATCGAAATTGAGTCAGTAGATTCTTCGGTTTTTGATGTGAACGATAAGAAGGTTGGTTATATTTATATCAGCATTTTTGCAGCAAATACTTATCAACAATTTGAACAAGCATTAGAAGATTTAGAAAAGGATGGTATCGATTCTTTAGTTATCGATGTTCGAAGTAATTCTGGAGGATATTTAGATTGTGTTACTGAAATTGCTTCTTTATTCTTAGGAAAGGGTAAAGTCATTTATCAGTTGGATACAAAAGGAATTGTAGAAAAAGTATACGATGAAACGAAAACTAAACGAGATTATCCTATCGCAGTATTAATTAATAGTAGTAGTGCTTCAGCTTCAGAAATTTTAGCTGCTTCCTTAAAAGAATCTTATGGTGCGGAAGTAGTTGGTGTTAATTCTTATGGAAAAGGTACTGTTCAACGTGCTTATCAATTGGAAAATGGGGCGACAGTAAAATATACGATTCAGAAGTGGTTAACTCCAGACGGAAATTGGATCAATGAAGTAGGAGTAGAACCTACACTTCGTGTAGAAATGAATGTCGATTATTATCAAAATCCAAGTGATGAAACAGATAATCAATTACAAGAGGCTTTAAAAAAAGTAGCCGAATAAATCTAGGAAAATTGCTCTTTAATAAGAGCTTTTCTTTTGTCAAAATTTATCAATTTTAGCACTCTCTATTGACAAGTGCTAATTATAGTGATATAATGTGTGGCAGAAAGGGTGATAGGTATGTATCCTAATATGGAAAATAATGAAAATGTGTTAGAAAAATATGGTCGAAATATTACGGAAGATGCCAAAAATGGTAAGATTGATCCCGTTATTGGGCGTGATGAAGAAATTCGTAGTATTACCCGTATTTTATCTAGAAAAACAAAGAATAACCCAGTATTAATTGGTGAGCCTGGTGTCGGAAAGACTGCTATTGTAGAAGGGCTTGCTTTACGTATTATCCGTGGAGATGTTCCTAATAGCCTAAAAGATAAGACTGTATGGGAACTAGATATGGCAAGTTTAGTTGCCGGAGCCAAATATCGTGGTGAGTTCGAAGAGCGTTTGAAGAACGTACTCAATGAAATCAAGAAAAGTGAAGGCGAAATCATCATGTTTATCGACGAAATTCATACGATTGTAGGAACTGGTGCGGAAGGCGCAATGGATACTTCTAATATTTTAAAGCCTATGCTTGCTCGTGGTGAGATTCATGTGATTGGGGCAACTACTTTGAATGAATATCGTAAATATATTGAAAAAGATGGAGCTTTGGAACGTCGTTTTCAAAAAATTAAAGTTAGCGAACCAACTGTTGAAGATACAATTACGATTTTACGTGGTTTAAAAGAGAGATTTGAAATTCATCATGGAGTAAATATTCAAGATAAGGCGTTAGTTAGCGCAGCTGTAATGTCTAATCGTTATATTACGGATAGATATTTACCAGATAAAGCCATCGATTTGATCGATGAAGCTTGTGCGACTATTCGAGTACAAATGGATTCTGTGCCTAATGAACTAGATACATTGACTCGTGAGATTATGCGTCTACAAATTGAACGTGAAGCGATTAAGAAAGAAAAAGATGAATTATCGAAGAAACGAGTTGAATCGATCGATGAGACCTTGGAAAACCTTAAGGCTCGAGAGAAAGAGTTGACAGCGGATTGGGAGAAGGAAAAATCGATTAACGATGATATTAAGGCAAAGAAAAAAGAAATTGAACGTACTAAATTTGCTTTAGAACAAGCAGAAAATGACTATGATTTGGAAAAAGCTGCTCGTCTTCGCCATGGTGAGCTTCCTAAACTAGAAAAAGAACTTGCTGCTCTTAATAACTTAGAAAAAAATAAAATTCTAAGTGATGTTGTTACTTCTGAAGATATCGCACAGGTGATTTCTAAATGGACAAATATTCCGGTAAGTAAGTTAATTAGTGGTGAACGTGAAAAACTTCTTAACTTAAAAGAGAATATGGAAAAACGAGTTATCGGTCAAAGCGAAGCGATTTCTTTGGTCAGTGATGCGATTATTAGAAGTCGTAGTGGTATTAAAGATCCTAATCGTCCAATTGGTTCATTCATTTTTTTAGGACCTACTGGTGTTGGTAAAACTGAAGTAGCTAGAACTTTGGCTTATGAACTATTTGATGATGAAAAACACATGATTCGTATCGATATGAGTGAGTATATGGAAAAATTCTCTGTCTCACGTCTTATTGGTTCTCCTCCAGGATATGTCGGCTATGAAGAAGGTGGACAGTTAACTGAAGCGGTTCGTCGTAATCCTTATAGTATTGTCTTGTTTGACGAAATTGAAAAGGCACATCCAGAAGTATTAAATTTATTACTTCAAATTTTGGATGATGGTCGTGTTACGGATTCAAATGGTAGAACGGTTGATTTTAAGAATACGATCATTATCATGACTAGTAATTTGGGTAGTGAACATATCTTAGATGGCAATACAGATAAAGTAATGGATGAAGTAAAGAAATATTTCCGTCCTGAATTTATCAATCGAGTTGATGAAATCATTGTATTTAAGCCACTTACTAAAGAAGTTATTTCTAAGATTTTAGATAAATTAATTAGTGATTTGATGATGCGATTACGTGAAGATAATATTCATCTTGTCTTGACAGATAAAGCTCGTAATTATCTAGTTGAAAATGGTTATGATGTTACTTATGGGGCTAGACCTTTAAAACGATTAGTCAGTCGTACTGTTGAAACGGTATTATCTCGTATGATTGTTGAAGATCAGGTTCAATATGGGGATACGTTAATTATCGATTATTCAGAGGATAAAAATCAGATTATTGTTCGAAAAGAGGAATCTACTTCTCAAGAGGAAGGTCATTCAGAAAATTAATTTGGGTATTTGAAAATAGAGGGAAGAACCCCCTCTTTTTCTATGCTTGAAAAATTATAGAAATAAAGTTATAATTTATGGTAGTTATGGGGTGTTTGGATGAAAATAGTAGCTAAATGGTTTTTCCTCTTTTTTGCTTTTCTTTTTTCTGCTTTCTATCTGTTTTTTTCTTCATGGCCTCTTTTCTTATTGGCTTTTTTGAGCTGGACTTTATTTTTACTTTATTTTTTTCGGCGTGAAAACACGAATTTATATGTTGGTTGGGGTCTAGCTGTTATATTTGGATTGATTGGTCGATATGAATATGCTTTATTTTTACTTATCATTGTTGCTATTTGTTCTTGGTTAGAAGAATTTTTACTTGATTTTTTGAATAAAAAGCGCATTTCTTCTTTTCCACAGGATAGTGATACGGTTACTTTATTTGATCAAAAGACGAAAAATTATCACCCTATACAGCTTAGAAGTGTTAAGCCCTCTGATATTATTGTTGTTAAACCCAATGAGAAAATTTTAGTTGACGGGATAGTTTTTCGTGGTAGGACAGTTGTAAAGCGTTTTTCTACGAAATTGAATGTAAAAAAGGGAGAGTCTGTTTTAGCTGGGGATCAAAATTTAGATAAAGAAATTTATATTCAAGTTCAAAAAGAAGCTTCTTCTTTTATGATGATTGCGCTTAGAGATAAGATTCATCTTGATTACGCTGAACACAAGTGGTATAAAAGCATTCCTTTTTGGTTTTTTATTCTTTTTTTCTCTTTGTTGTTTTTTGCTGTTATCTTTTTGATGGCCAATTCTTTTACTCGCGTTTATTTTATTTTTACCTGTTTATTTGTTTTACTTGTGCTTCCTTTTTCTTTTTTGTTTCGAGCTGTGTTATTATTGATGAGTATTCAGCTTGAAAAATATGGAATTTATGTTCTTCGTAAAGCTGCTCTTTTTGATCTGTTTTTTACGCAAAATATTCTTTTTACGAAAACGGGTATTTTGACATTAGGAGACTTTTCTGTTGCTAAGTATGTGACAGATAATGAAGAAGATTTTTTCTATTATTTAAATTGTGCGATGGTAGGTCAGAGTGATCATATTGCGAATTGTATTCGTTGCTATCGTCAAGTTCATGTCGATGAAAGTAGAATTCAACATCATCAAGTTCAAGATGGTGGGCATTCCTTTAGCTATTTAGAACATCAAATATTGGTGGGAAATTATTCCTTTATGGAGAAGCATGATATCGTAGTGGATAAATTATTCGATATCGGTACGATTTTATATGTTGCTGTTGATGGTGAGTCTATTGGAGCGATTGTGATTGCGGATAAAATTAAATTGAGTTTGAAAGATGATATTCAGGAGTTAAAGAAACTAGGAATCAAGCATTTCGGTACTTTCTCTCATGATGATGAACGGGTTGTCTATGCAGTATCTAGAACACTGGGAATTAAGGATAGTTATTCTCGTTTGAATGAAGAACGTTTTCGCTTTTGGTTACAGTATTTTAGTGAAATGTATGGGGAGAAAACGTTGTTTATTAGTGACAAGATGGATGAAAAATGGGTTCAAGTCAATTTATTAATGAATGGGATTTATTCATGTAGTTTAGAAAATAGTGATATAATGTTAGTAGACAATGACATGGGTAAAGTGGTTACTTTATTTCGTTATTGTCATTTCATTAAAGATGATTTTAAGAAGGTAATCAAATGGCTCATATTCAGTAAAGTAGCTTTGTTGTTTTGTTTCCTTTTTGTGGTAAGAAATTTTTATCTTATTGTTTTATTAGGATTTTTATTTTCTCTACCCATTTGGATTTGGCTATTTCGATTATATCGTGGAAAAAGGAGATGGTAAGTGATGTTACCAATTACAGAAGTCGCAAAAAAGTTAGGATTAACGAAAGAAGATATTTATACTTATGGGGAGGATAAAGCTAAGATTACCAAGGCAGTTAATCCCAAGCAAAATAGTCATTTGATTTTGGTTACGGCTGTAAATCCAACTCCATATGGAGAAGGGAAAACTACGGTTAGTATTGGATTAAATGATGCGTTAAGAAAATTAGGAAAATCTTCACTTGCGGTTCTTAGGGAGCCTTCTTTAGGACCCGTATTTGGACTAAAGGGAGGTGCTACTGGCGGCGGAAAGGCTTCAATTATTCCTAGTCAGGATATCAATCTTCATTTTACAGGAGATTTTCATGCGATAACAGCGGCGAATAATTTACTTTGTGCGGCAGTTGATAATCATATTTATCAAGGAAATGCCCTTGGAATTGACCCTAAATCAATTCGTCTTAAAAGATGTTTAGATGTGAATGATCGTAGTTTACGAGATAATTTTGATATCACGGCGGCTAGTGAAGTGATGGCTATTTTTTGCTTGGCCACTGATCGAAGTGATCTTCGCAAACGCTTAGCGCATATTTTAATTGGTTATAATGAACATAAAGAACCTATTTATGCCAAAGATTTACAAGTAGATGGGGCAATGTATTTATTATTAGAACAAGCTTTTTATCCAAATTTGGTTCAATCTTTAGAAGGAAATCCTGTTCTTGTTCATGGTGGGCCATTTGCGAATATTGCGCATGGTTGTAACAGTATAGTAGCGACAAAATTAGGGTTAGGACTTGCTGATTATGTAGTTACGGAAGCTGGATTTGGTAGTGATCTTGGTGCGGAGAAATTTTTGAATATCAAGTGTCGTAAGGCTGGGCTAGAACCAAGTGCTATTGTTCTTATTGCGACTGTTCAGGCCTTAAAACATAGTGGGATAGAAAATCTTCAAGCTCATATTGATCATTTGAAACAGTACTCTGTTCCTTTTTGTGTTACGATAAATCGTTTTTCTAAGGATAAAGAGGAAGAAATTCAAGAACTTGTCGATTTTTGTCAAAAACAGGGAGTAAAGGCCATTGTTTCTTCTGCTTATATAGAAGGTGGTGCTGGTTCTGTTGAACTAGCTAAAGAAGTTATTCATCTTTGTGACGAGGATTCTCATTTTCAATTTCTTTATCCGTTAGAACTCTCTATTTCAGAAAAGATAGATATTTTAGCTAAGCAAGTTTATCATGCTTCAACTGTTGTTTATCAAGAAGTAGCCAAAACTAAACTACAAGAAATTGAACAGTTAGGAATTTCTAATTATCCTATTTGTGTAGCTAAAACTCCGTATTCGATCAGTGATGATGCTAAAAAGTTAGGTTATCCTAAAGAATATACTTTAACTGTTCGTGATCTTTCTTTTCAAACGGGAAGTGAGATGATTATCATTCTTTTAAATACGATTATTACGATGCCTGGACTTCCTAAACAACCTAATTATGAATCCTTTGAATAAAAAAGAAGTAATAGCGATGATTACTTCTTTCTTTTAGTTAGAGAAAATTCTTAATCCTTTGGGATAATGATTTTTTAGTTTTCCTTTACTTGCTTTAAATCCTCCAGTTGGACATCCTTCTATTAATAATGCTCCCCAGCCATCCGCTACGTTTTCATCTTCTATTTCGTAACCAGTTAGGTATTGTTTTACTCTAATATCCTCTTTTTCTAAATTTAATTGATTCTTTATTTGTTTACCAAAGGTAGTAAAAAACTGATGATGAGGGATAAATCGATTTTTTTCTATGGTACCTAAAGTAACGCCTACGGATAATACTTGATGAGGAGGGATGGAGAAGTCTTCTTTTTTATAGTAGATGATTTTTCCTTTATATTGGTAAATATGTTCGGGAATTTCTGATAGCATTTCTTTTAAAGCAGGGATGACTATCTTTTTTTCTTGGGCTGTTAGTGGTTGAATCGCACTTTTGTTAGTTTGTTTTCCACTTTGTTCTTCCTGTTTTTGTAATACGGCTACAAATTGGCCTTCTCCTTTACCGGTATAAGGATAAAACCTGCGACATTTTTCGGTTGGCTTACTTGTTTTTAAACCTGCTTCTGTTACTTGTTGAATACTTTCTGGAAGAGAAAGTAGTTGATACGAATGATGGCTTAGGAAATTTTCTATGATATCTTCGTTTTCTTCTTTAGCAAAAGTACAGGTTGAATAGATGAGATAACCACCTGTTTTTAAGCAACTACTTATTGTCTCTAGTAGCTCTAGACTACGTTTACTACAGTTTTCTACCGCATCGAGACTCCATTCTTTGACTGCTTGTTCATCTTTTCGAAACATCCCTTCTCCTGAACAAGGAGTATCTAGAAAAATATAATCGAAAGTATTTGTGTATAAAGTATTTAATTGATCCACAGAAAAATTAGTCACTACACAATTAGAAATACCCATTCGTTCAATGTTTCCTAGTAGGATCTTCGCTCTAGTTGGGTTAATTTCATTCGCGACAATTAATCCTGTATTTTGTAACTGATTACTAATTCCGATTGTTTTTCCACCAGGCGCACTACAGACATCTAAAACGATACTATCTTTTTTTATCGAAAGAGAATTGGCAACAATCATCGCAGAAGGTTCTTGAACATAGTAACTTCCCGCATGATGAAGAGGATCTTTACCTGCTTTTAATTCTTCTTCTAGATAAAAACCATTAATTGTATATGGAATAGGCTCAATTTTTTTTGTAAATTTTTGTTTAAATGTTTCGATATCTATTTTTAAGGTATTGACTTGTAATCCTCTAATTGGCTCTTTTTCATATTCTTTTAAATAGAGATTCCAGTTTTCTCCTATGATAGGTTTTCTTGTTTGAATAAATTCTTCTGGTAATGTTATTTTTTCTTTCATTTTCTCATCCCTTTTATTTCGTTTTCTTATTATAACAAATTTTTTCTTATGATTAAACAATATCTGCGAAGTATAAGATTCTTGATTTTATTCATATTAAAAATGGTGATGAAAGATGCTTATTTTATCTTTACAAGACTTATTTAAATTAGGAAATTATTTGGATATTTTTCTTCGATCTTTTGTTTCTTTGGTGGTTTTATTTGTGATTACAGAAATAATGGGTAAGAAACAGATCAGTCAGCTAAATCTTTTTGACTATATTATTGGGATTAGCATTGGTTCGATTGCGGCGAGTTTAAGTGTCGATGATTCTATTGAATATTTGGATGGGATTTTGGCGATTATTGTATATGGGGGCTTTGCGGCTTTAGTTTCTTTGATTACTACTAAAAGTATTTGGTTGCGTCGCTTTTTTACGGGGACTCCTTTAGTTTTGATGGATCATGGAAAGATTATTTATGAAAACTTAAAGAAAAGTAAGTTAGATATTAATGATTTTTTACAGATCGCAAGGGAAAATGGCTTCTATGATATTACGCAAATTAACTGTTCTATTTTAGAAACTAGTGGTAAAGTTAGTTTTCTAGCTCGTAGTAAATATCAACCACTTACGCCTAATGATCAGAAATTAAAGGTATCAGAAAATGGATTGGTTTGTAATCTAGTTATGGATGGAAAGATTATGCCTAAGCATTTGAAATATATTCATAAGGATGAAAAGTGGTTAATGACTAGATTAGAAAATATGGGATATAAGGATTTATCTAATTTGTTGTTGGTTACTTGTGATAATCAAGAGAAATTATCGGTTTTTCCTAAAGAGAAGATGACAGATAAAATTGAAATTTTGGAATAAAAAAACTACCGAGTGGTAGTTTTAAAATTCTTCTTCTACGTATTCATTTAATGGTTTTACGCGGTATTTTAATTCACGCATTTCGAAAGTTCCAATAAATCCTGGTTTAGCACTGATTAAATCAGGAATTCGATTGACAACTGTTGCGCAAGTTAATTCAACTGTAGATGGTCTATTAATCACAAGAGTTGTATTTGGTTCTCCTTCGATTGTCCATTCGTTTTTATCGAATTCATCTGGTGCGTAAACTTTACCTACACATTTTGATTCGATCGTGATTCCTTCTTCGGTTTCCGTTGTAACTACTGCGCTCATTCCAGTTGCGTTTCCGGCTTTGACAACCATTCCTAAGGTAGAAGAGTTAATGTCTTCTGGATAAGTCTCTGGTACACATTTTTGGGTTTGACTTTTTACAGTAAGTCCTAATTTACCACATAACCATCCATTTACATTCCACATGTAACTTGGTGCGTAGTTTCCACTGTTAATAATGGCTTGACGTTCTTCATCAGAAATTCGATCAGCTGAAGCTACTTTTTGATCAAATTCTTCTAAAGTTAATCCTGCTCCATGAGCTTCTGCTAAAGCGATTCCATAGTCTTCGACATTATACCAAGATTCTCCTTTAATTTTGGTAATTTTATGGGTAGAAGCCGCAATCGCACTGATTAATTCGCCCCAATAAATATCTTGGTATCCACTACCAGCAATTGTACAGTTGTTTTTCTTTGCCATCTCGTCTATTTTTTGATACAAAGTAGGGTTTGAGTTTTGACAAAAGAAAGCCTCTTCGCAGGTAGTAATCGCATTGATACCTAATTCTGCACAAAGCATTAGCGCATCTTCGCACTCAGCAAGTAGACTTCTCGTTGTGATAATACAAGCATCTGGTTTTAATTCGCTCATAATTTCACGAGCTTTATCGATACTTGAAACGATTACTCCTTTGTTTTCACATCCCATGACCTCACCAATATCTTTACCGATAACGGCTTCATTTACATCGAAAGCGGCTACAATTTCAGCGCCTTTTTCATACACATAGCGCATCGTATATTTTGCCATCTTTCCTGTTCCATATTGAACAATTCTAAGTTTTCTGTTATTCATATTTTCCCTCCATAGTTTAAAATTACTATAGATATTTTTTTATTTCAAGATAAAACGGTCTATTTTTTTCGACTTTACTTTATTTTTACAAAACCTAGTATTTATTATTTTTTCTTTAATTAGTGAATATTTTTTATGCTGAGTATGTATTTTATTATTAATTTTTCATTTGTTATTGTTCATAGCATGCGTGGTTATGTAATCAAAACTTACGCTTTTTTATGTTTTCTTTTTTAAAATGTGATATGATAAAAAAACGTTTGGAGGGGTGAATATGTTAAGAATATATAATACAGATGTAAAAACGGATTCATTTGATACGTTAAAGAAGATCAAAAAGGGTTGTTGGATCGATTTAGTGAATCCTAATCAAGAAGATATTAACTTTTTAACGGATTCTTTAGATGTCGATACTAGTTTTATTAGTTATTTGTTGGATGATGAAGAACAACCTCGTATTGATTATGATGATGAAAATGATATTAAGATGATTATTATTGATGTACCAATTCGGGAAAAAAAGAAAAATATTTCTCGAATTACCACGATACCTCTTGCTATTCTAGTGATTAAAGACAGTTATATTGTAACAGTATCGTTAGAAGAAGTACCACTTTTAAAAGATTTTAAACAACAGAAAGTAAAAGAATTTTATAGTTATAAAAAGACCCGTTTTATTATTCAAATTTTATATCGGACTGCGTCTTTATATTTACGATATCTAAGAAAGTTAAATCGGGAAATTGAAAAAGCGGAAGAAAAGATGTTAAAGGCAACTAGTAATCGTGATCTTGCGCATTTACTTGGTGTAGAGAAGAGTTTAGTTTATATGACGACTTCTTTGAAATCTAATGAGGTTGTATTAGAGAGAATTTTAAAGGGAAATGTAATTGATTTATACGAAGAAGATAATGATTTACTAGAAGATGCGATTATTGAGAATAAGCAAGGAATTGAGATGGCTAATTTATATCGGGAAATATTAAGTAGTACGGCAGATTCGTTTGCGACAATTATCTCTAATAATTTGAATACGATTATGAAATTTTTGGCAGGAATTACGATTGTGATCTCTATTCCCACAATGGTAGCTTCTTTTATGGGAATGAATGTACCACTTGGACCAATTATGGAAATGCCTTATGCTTTTCTGATTTTACTTGGTATTTCTGTTGTTTTATCTTTAGTTGTAGCATTTATTTTAAAGAAGAAGAATATGCTGTAATGCTGTAGTATATTTTGATGTTTTGTGGTATAATGAGGATAAGGAAGTGAATAGTCATGACGGTAGTTTGGTTAGTTGTTTTTTTACTCCTAGTTATTTTAGAATTTGCGACGATTAATTTGGTTTCTATTTGGTTTGCCTTAGGTGCATTAGTTTCGTTTTTTGTCAGTTTGTATGTGGACAATACGACAATTCAAGTGGCTATTTTTGTTATTGTTAGTTTTTTGTCCATATTGCTTACCAGAAAGTTTGTTCAAAAATTGCGTACGAAAAAGCCAGAACGTGTAAATTTAGATAGTGTTATTGGTAAGATTGGAACAGTAACTGAAAAGATTACTCGTTATAATCCTGGAGAAGTGAAAGTAGGTGGCAAAAGATGGATGGCGATTAGTGAAGAGTCGATTGAAAAGGATAGCCATGTAAAAATTCTTGCGATTGATGGCGTAAAATTAGTAGTTGAAAAAAGTAAAACCGATGAATAAGATATAAGTATAGGAGTTGATAGTATGGGTTGGATATTTTTAATTATTATTTTATTGATTATTGTATTTGGTGTTAAAGTAATACCACAATCGAGAGCTAAGGTTGTTGAACGTTTAGGAGCTTATCATGCCACATTACAAACAGGCGTACATTATGTAATTCCCTTTGTTGATAGAGTAGCTTCTGATGTTAGTTTAAAAGAGATCGTAAAGGATTTTGCTCCACAGCCAGTCATTACTAAAGATAACGTTACGATGCAAATCGATACTGTTGTTTATTTTCAAATAACAGATCCTAAATTATATACCTATGGAGTAGAAAATCCTGTTAATGCGATTGAAAATTTAACAGCTACAACACTACGTAATATTATTGGTGAATTAGAACTTGATCAAACATTAACTAGTCGTGATATCATTAATTCGAAGATGCGTTCTATTCTGGATGAAGCAACTGATCCTTGGGGAATTAAAGTAAATCGTGTAGAAGTAAAAAATATTATTCCGCCACGTGATATTCAAGAAGCTATGGAAAAACAGATGCGTGCTGAACGTGAGCGTCGTGAGAAAATTCTACAAGCAGAAGGAGAAAAGAAATCTGCTGTATTAATTGCTGAAGGAGAAAAAGAAAGTGCTATTTTAAGAGCGGATGCTAAAAGAGAAGCACATATTCGTGAAGCAGATGGTGAAGCACAAGCCATTATTAAAATTCAAACTGCACAAGCTGAGGGCCTTCGTTTATTAAAAGAAGCAGGTGCTGATGATGCTGTATTAAAATTGAAAAGTTATGAAGCTATGGTTCAAGTAGCTAATGGTCAATCTACCAAAATTATTGTGCCAAGTGAACTTCAAAATTTAGCTACTGCCGGAACTGTTTTGGCTGAAACATTAGATAAAACTTCAAAAAAATAAAAGTATAAATTTGTTTTTTCGCTTCAAACTATAAATGGTGATGATGATGACAAAGAGTAGATATCAGTTTTTATATTTACTTGGTAAATATTATTACCGTGATGTAGAAGAACATCCGATCAAAAATAGATAGGAGTCTTCAAAAAAAGAGTACTATAGAATTGGTACTCTTTCTTTTTAATTTCCATTAAATATGGAGCTTTAGGATTATCATCATTTCGATAGTAAGTTACTTTTTGATTTTTGAAGTATTTTTGTAATGCTATTGATTCTTTTTCTCCTTCTTCGTGTCCAGGATAGACAGTAATTAGTAGAATACCATTTGGATGAAGGAGTTCTAATCCCTCTTCGATTGCCTGAATTGTAGTGGAAGTTGTGGTAGTAATGGTTTTGTCTCCTGTTGGTAAATAGCCAAGATTAAAAGTAATTAAGCTAATTTTTCCTTGCTTTTCGATTAGAGTATTTTTCATTTGATTATGGTTTTGTTGGTATAAAATTACGTTAGTAATATTGTTTTCTTGTAGTTTTTGTTTAGTGGCCTCTATTGCTTGTTTTTGAATATCAAACCCATAAACGGTTCCTTTATTGGCTAATTGTGCAAGATATAATGTATCATTTCCATTACCTACTGTCGCATCGATTACTAAACTATTTGGTTTAACATAATAATCAAAGCGTTCATGAACACGGTTTAAAATAGATTTTTGAAATCCTTGATATGTACGTCTTTTGGCTAGACATTTATCGATATCATTTAATACACAGACTTTTTTCAATACCCAATCAGGGGCGACTAGTTCTTTTCGATCTGGATCACCAGTAAGTCGATGAATAACGATTTCAGGTCGTAAAAGTTCTAATTGCGAACAAACGATATCGACGTATTCTTCTTTGGTTAGTAGGTGGAATTTTTCTTTTTCATAAAGGGAAGCTAACGCAGTATTTTTAATAATATGTAACATATGAATCTTAATTCCTTGAATATCTAATTTATTTAAGTATTTAACTGTTTCCAACATCATTTGCTTATTTTCACCAGGTAAGCCATTGATGATGTGGACAACGACATTTAGATTTTCTTGGCGTAAGCGTTTTACCATTTGTTCAAAGCAGGCTAAGTCATGTCCACGATTAATGAGGCGAGATGTTTTTTCATGGATGGTTTGTAGTCCTAATTCGATTGTGAGATATGTTCTTTGATTCAAGTCTTTTAGATATTCGATACATTCTTCACTAATCGCATCGGGACGTGTCGCAATACTTAGCCCTATTACATTGTCTTGTTTTAGAATTGGTTCGTATTTTTGTTTTAAAACATCGACACTAGCGTAAGTATTGGTGTTTGCTTGAAAATAACCGATATATAAAGTATCTTTCCACTTTTTATCCATCAGTTCTTTTATCTCTTGAAATTGATCGACAATATCTTTATTTACTGAACCAGCAAAATCCCCACTACCACTTTTTGAACAATAAATACATCCACCAGTTGATTTAGTGCCATCTTTATTGGGACAGGTAAATCCACCATTTAGACTAATCTTACATACTTTTCTTCCGAATTTATGCTTATAAAAATAGTCTAAGCTGTGGTATCTTTTATTTGAATTACTATAAATAAATGGATTTTTCATACTTTCTCTTCTTCCTTTTTCTTATTATATCATAAATCTAAACCTTAACTTTTTCTTTTCTGTCTTGTATTCATAGTTATTATCGTTTATAATAAAATTAGTATAGGAGGTATATAATGAAGTGTAGCGAATGTGGTTATGACTTAAAAGAAGAGGATAAAAAATGTCCTCGTTGCGGTACAGAAGTAAATTCTTCTGGTAATCAAAAAACCGTAAAGAAAAATCATAATATTATGATTTTGGCTATTGTTTTATCGGCAGTTTCTATTGTGTTAGTAGCTATTGGATTTCAGAAATTTTCTAGTCCTAAAACAGTGATGTTACAGAGTGTTTCTAATTTTGCTAGTAATATGAAAGAAGTTGTTGAAAAACTAGAATCTAATTTTGCAACTCAAATGGAGAAGCAGGATAAGGTTAAAGTAGATGGAACACTTGAGTTAGAAGTGGATCCTAGTTTGGGAATTGGCATGGATAATTTAACGATGAATTTTGTTTATGCCGAGGATAGTAGTAAGCAGAATTCAACAATTGATTTATCTATGTTGATGGGAGAAAATGGCTTATTCGACTTAGATATGATTATGGCAGATAGTAAGTTATATTTTGACCTAAAAGAAATTACAGAAACTTATTATTATACGGATTTTGATTATGTTTCTTTGTTTGAAGATGTGGCAACGGTTGATTATTCCAAATTAATTGATATCGTCAAAGATAACTTTACTGAACGAATTGAACAAGATAAAATTGAAAAATCCAAAGAAAAAATTAAACTTGGGGATAAAGAAAAAAATACTACGAAATTATCTTATCGAATTACGAATAAGATGATTAATGATGTATTATCTGGAATTTTGGAGGATATTAAAAACGATAAAGACTTATTAGAAAACTTAGCAAAAATGAGTGGGGTAACTACTGAAGAATTTACGGCATCTATCGATGAAGCACTTAATGGAATTAAAGATATCGAAGGAGAAACTTATTTCTACTATAATGTATATTATTATGGATTTAATAATATTGTAATGGAAGAAGTTGCGGATGATGCAGTTTCTATTCAATATTATCACTATGATAAAACTGAAGAAATTATTGTGATGTCTGAAGGACAAGAAATGTTTTATATCCAAATGGTAGAAAATGGGGATAAAACAGATATCGACGGAAACTTAGCTGGTTATACGTTCTCTGGTAGTTATCAGGAACAGGAAAATGGTTTAGCTATGGATTTAACTGTTAATGTTGGTACTGATCAATTAACATTATCCTTAATCTCTTCGCGTGAAGAAAGTGCTGAAGAGTTCCACAGTACCGCTGAAATTAAAATAACTGGTAATCTTCAAGGTGTAGATCTTGGTGAAGGTATGACAGTACGTTGTGACTTGGTTTATACACTTGGAGAAGATGTTCAAGTTCCTGATTTAAGTGGGGCTAAAGATGTTAATTTGATGACAGAAGAAGAAATGAATACGATTATTACCAATATTCAAAATCATCCATTCTTGTCGATGGTGTACGAAAGCTTGATGAATAGTGCGTCTGGAACAGATAACTATGATGATCCTATTTATGATGATTACACTAATGAAAGTACAGATTTATTACAAGACTATGAATATACTTATTAAAACTTAGAAACTGTTGAAAAAATACTGATTGTAGATTTCAGTATTTTTTTATTTGTTTACATTAAATTAATTTATTAATATCTTTTTTAGAAGATGAAATACTCTTTTTTTTTCAAGGGGAATATGGTATGATAACTATAGTATGATAAGAATAATAGGGTGATAATATGAATGAGAAAAATGTAGATGAAGCAAAAATTGAAATGGAAAAATTAAAAGCCAGAGAAGATGCCGTTCTTCAAGGACAACATTATCGTATTAGTGTTTTAACAGAAAGATTACTACGTTTAGAGTATAGTCCAAGTGGAGTTTTTTATGATAATAAAACCCAATTGGTTTCTTTTCGAAACTTTGAAAAGCCACAGTTTGAAGTTCAAGAAGATGAACGTTATTTAGTTATTAAAACAAAGTATTTTTCCCTATCTTACAATAAAGAGAAGAATTTCGATGGTGGTAAAGTCGTTCCTACTTCTAATTTACATGTTGATTTAGTAAGTACTGATCGCGTTTGGTATTATAAACACCCTGAAGTTAGAAATTTAAAAGGAATTTGTGTTGGATTGGATGGTAGTGAACAAGATTTAAAACTTAGAAATGGACTTTATTCCTTAGATGGTTTTGTTTCTTTGGATGACAGTGATAGTTATATTTTTGATGAGAAAGATAAACTAATTAAGCGTAATGAAAAAGGTATCGATATTTATTTGTTTATGTATGGCAGTGATTTTTATCTTGCTTTAAAAGATTATTTTCAGTTAACAGGTTATCCACCAATGATTCCAAGATATGCGCTTGGTAACTGGTGGTGTCGTGATTTAGAGTATACGACTGAAGAGATCATGGATGTTGTTAGTCACTTTGAAAAATTAGAGATTCCTATTTCTGTTTTCTTATTGGATAGGGATTGGCATATACGAAAGAGTAGTGATAATAAATTACTCGATACTGGATATACTTTTAATCGTGATTTAATTCCAGAACCAGAAAAATTGTTGAAAGATTTACATGAGAAAAATATTCATGTTGGACTTCATTACGATCCAATTAACGGTATTTATCCTCACGAATTACATTATCCAGAGATCGCCAAATATTTTGGAATTACTGATAATAAAATTATTGCTTTTGATCCATTGAATCCAGTACTTTTGGATGCAGTATTTAAGTTTTTGTTAAAACCACTTCGTGAAATGGGCGTCGATTTCTTCTGGAATGATTTTAAAAAGACAGATACTGGTTTAGATAATTTGTGGTTTCTAAATTATTATCTTTTACGAGGAGATCCTAATGATTTATCTGTTCGTGATGTGATTTTAGCTCGTAGTACTCCACTTAATCCTCATTTACAGGCGATTACTTATAGTGGTAAAACTATGGTCGGTTGGGAGAGCTTACGAAAGATTCCTATGTACAATCAGAGTGCAGCTAACGCTGGAGTATCTTGGATTAGTCATGATGTAGCGGGTAACTATGGTGGTACGGAAGAAGAAGAACTATATATTCGTTCGATCGAACTTGCTACATATAGTCCAATTTTACGGTTCCATGCCCCTCGTGGTCGGTATTATCGTCGTGAACCTTGGCGTTGGAATGCAAGAACATTAGAAGTCGTTGATGATTATTTAAAACATCGTCATCGTTTGATTCCTTATATTTATTCAAAAGCGTATTTATATCATCATGACGGTATTCCTTTAATTAAACCATTATATTATGATAATCCATGGGCTTATGATGATACTAATTTCAAGAATGAGTATTATTTTGGAGAATTATTAGTTGCGCCTATCTTACAGAAGAAAGAAGTTTTAATTAATCGTACCGTTCAGAAGTTTTATTTACCTGAAGGTGTTTGGTATGACTTCAAAACAGGTAAGAAATTCCCAGGGAAAAAAGAGCATGTATCTTTCTTTAGAGATGAAGATTATCCAGTTTTTGCGAAACGTGGAGCGATTATTCCTTTAGATAACTCAAATAAGAAGAATTTTACCGGAAATCCTGAAGCGTTAGAGATCCATGTTTTTCCTGGTGAGAATAATGTCTTTCAATTATATGAAGATGATGGCGTAAGTGACATGTACAAGAGTGAAAAATTCTTGATTACCCAAATTGATTATAACTATCTCCCAAGTAACTATACGATCATTATCCGAAATGTAGCTGGTATGAGAGGAATTGTGCCTGATTACCGTGATTATAAGATTCGTTTCCGTAATACAAAAGAAGCTCAAGATATTCTTGCTTATTTTAATGATACAGAATTAGAAACAGTATCTTATGTAGATGACACTGATTTTATTATCGAAGTTAAACAAGTACCTAGTTATGGACAATTAACCATTAACTGTAAGGGTAAAGATATCGAAATTGATGCAGTTCGTTTAATTAATGATGATATTGATAGTATTTTACTTGATTTACCGATTAATACGGTATTAAAAGAAAAGATTTCTTCAATTATGTTTTCCGATTTGCCATTAAAGAAAAAACGTATTGAAATTAGAAAACTACGTAAATTTAATTTAACTAGTGAATATATTCGTTTATTCTTACGTTTATTGGAATATATTAGTCAAATTTAGAAAAATACTTGTATATCTTTGATTTAGGGTGTTATAATAGTGTATATTTCGCGTTGAAGTGGAAGTAGTAATAAAATAAGAAGCTTTTAGAGAGTCTATAGTTGGTGAAAGTAGATAGTGAAAATTTTATGAACTTGTCCAAGGAAGCGAAATCGGGTAATTCCGTTAGCAAGTAAAGGGTATAAGCATATGCTTATAAAATAAGGTGGTACCGCGATTTTTCTCGTCCTTATGGAGGGAAAGAATCGTTTTTTTTTGGAGGTGGAAAATGGAAGATATTATTTATTTTATAGGAATTTTTATTGTACTCTATATTCTTTTTTATCTGTTTATGGTAAAAAAGGCCAGACGGAATAGTAAAAAAGTTCCTGTTGAAGTACAGTATTTACTGGTTCAGTATAATTTAGATACGAAAAATTTCCGGTATAAGCAGTTTATGAATACGGTAGCACTAGTGGCTAGTTTTGATATTTCTTTAGTTGCGACGATCGTATTTCATATAGAGGGCTTTATTTGGCAACTATTATTTGGTTTTATTTTCCTGGTACCAGTCATATTACTTTCGTTTATGCTAGTAGGAAAATATTATCAGAATAAAAAAGAAGATTTTGATTTAGAACAAGAAGAAGCCGAGGCAGCGGAAATAGAGCGAAAAAGAGAAGAGAAAAAACAAAAAAGAAAGAAACGAGGAGGAAAGAAATAGTATGGATATTCAAAAGATAGAAAAGAAATGGCAAGATTATTGGCGGGATCATCATACCTTTGAGGCACATATTGATCCTAGTAAAGAGAAATATTATTATTTGGTAGAGTTCCCTTATCCGAGTGGAGCTGGTCTTCATGTTGGTCATGTAAGAAGCTATACTGCTTTGGATGCATTAGCACGTAAGAAAAGAATGATGGGATATAATGTTTTATTCCCAATTGGTTGGGATGCTTTTGGTGCTCCTACTGAACAATATGCAATTAAGAATCATATTCATCCAAAGATTGCGACTAAGAAAAATATTGAAACATTCAAAGGACAGATTCAGAAATTAGGGATTTCTTTTGATTGGTCTAGGGAGTTTTCGACGACTGATCCAGAATATTATAAATGGACTCAGTGGCAATTCTTACAATTTTTCAAACATGGAATGGCTTATAAAGCGAGAAAGAACATAAATTGGTGTCCAAAATGTAAAACAGGATTATCAAACGAAGATTCTTCTGGAGGAGTTTGTGAACGTTGTGGTACACAAGTAGTACAGAAGGAAAAAGAACAGTGGATGCTTCGAATGAGTGATTATGCTGAACAATTATTGGATGGTTTAGAGGATACTAAATTCCAAGAAAAAATAAAAACAGCCCAGATTAATTGGATTGGAAAGTCAACAGGTGCTGAAGTTGATTTTACTATAAAGGGAACTGATGAGAAACTTACCGTTTATACAACTCGTCCAGATACGCTATATGGAGTTACTTTCATGGTAATCGCCCCTGAACATCCATATATTGATTTATATAGTGGTCTTATTCACAATATGAACGAGATTATTGATTATCGAGAAAAAACAAACAAGAAAACAGAGTTTGAGCGTACTCAATTAGTCAAAGATAAAACTGGTGTCAAAATAGATGGTTTGGTTGCGGTTCATCCTTTAACGGGAAAAGAAATTCCTATTTATATTTCTGATTATGTCATGATGAGTTATGGTACTGGGGCGATTATGGCCGTACCTGCTCATGATCAAAGAGACTTTGATTTTGCGAAGAAGTATGGTATTGATGTGGTTCAGGTTCTAGAAGAAGAAACTGGTGAATCACACGATGGAGAAAAGAAAAAGAATTCGATTGTTGCTGTTCTTTGGGACGAAGCAAAAAATCAATATTTGACGTTAAATTGGAAAGAACAAGGTGGACGTTTATTCGTTGGTGGCACCATTCAAGAAGGAGAAGATGCGCTTACTTGTGCGATACGTGAAATTAAAGAAGAAACTGGGTATACCGATATTTCTTTAATGGAAACTGGCTTTACAATTAATCATCACTATTATGCTTATAATAAGGATCAATATTTTAATGTTGAAGCAACTCCTTTCTTATTCCGTTTGAACTCAAATGAACAAGCAGAAAGAAAGTTAGAAGAAGATGAGAAGTTTGAGCTTGAATGGGTAGATAAAGAGACCCTTAGCCGTGAAGTGATGGACGAATTACATCAGAAGTCTTTTGAATATGTCACGACAGGTGGTGCGATGTGTGGAGAAGGTATTCATATTCACTCAGAAATGTTAGATGGTCTTCACAAGCAAGAAGCTATTGACAAAATTATTGCTTATTTAGAAGAAAAACAAATAGGTAGAAAGAAAACGAATTATAAACTTCAAGATTGGATTTTTACTCGTCAACGTTTCTGGGGTGAACCTATTCCTCTTATCTATTGTGAAGAGTGTGGTTGGGTTCCTGTACCTGATGAAGATTTACCTGTTGTTTTGCCTGATGTTGCTGAATATGAACCAACCGATGATGGAGAAAGTCCATTAGCGAGAATTCCTGAATTTGTGAATACGACATGTCCTAAATGTGGTCGTCCAGCTAAGAGAGAAACTGATACGATGCCAAACTGGGCAGGATCTAGTTGGTATTGGTTAAGATATATGGATCCACATAATGATAAGGAATTTGTTTCTCAAGATGCTTTAAAATACTGGGGTAAAGTAGATTGGTATAACGGTGGAATGGAACATGCAACGAGGCACTTATTGTATGCTAGATTCTGGAATCAATTCCTATATAATATTGGTTTAGTACCAAATAAAGAACCATTTGAAATCCGCGCAGCTCATGGTATGATTTTAGGAGAAGGCGGCGTTAAGATGAGTAAGAGTCTAGGTAATGTCGTTAATCCTGATGATATTGTTGCTTCTTATGGTGCTGATAGTTTAAGAACTTATGAAATGTTTATTGGTGACTATGAAAAAGAAGCTATCTGGAGTGAACAAGGTTTAAATGGTTGTAAACGTTATCTTGATAAAGTGATTCGTCTTGGAAATAAAGTAGTAGATGGTAATACTTATTCTAAATCGATCGAAAAAGATATTCATCGTACGATTAAGAAAGTAACTGACGATATGGATGCTTCTAAATTTAATACCGCATTATCGGCTTTGATGATTCTCTTAAATAAGATGGAAAAAGAAGAGCAGATTACGAAAGCAGATTATCGCACTTACTTAGTATTGTTAAACCCAATTGCCCCTCATATTACCGAAGAATTAAATGAAGAGTATCAACTTGGAAAACCTATTTGTGAATCTAGTTGGCCAACTTATGATGAAGCTATGCTAGAAGATAGTGAAAAAGAAATTGCTGTTCAAGTAAATGGAAAAGTAAGAGCGACAATTACTGTTAATGCTGATGATGATGAAAAAACAATTGAAGAAAAAGCCAAAAGTGCTGAAAATGTTATTCGTCATCTTGATGGAAAAGAAATTGTTAAAGTAATTATTATTAAAGGTAAGATAGTGAATATAGTCGTGAAATAGTTATTTAGTCGTTGGATGAAGGAAGAGATTCTCTTCCTTTTTGCTTGCATAATTTTTTCTTGTTTCTTTACTTTTTTTAGTAAATTTGTTATAATAGCGTCGCTTTTTATGGGGGAATGATTATATGGAAGCTTTACAAAATTTAAGTTTTGTCCACGATATTTCTACTGATGCCAGTGTAGATGAAATGATTTCTATTTTGAAATATAATCGTACTGTCGCAAGCGATATGGCAAGACAAAATGCTTATTTAAAAGAAGCAAATGCTTGTATTTCTAATTTTCAAGCCAAATACGACGAACAAGAAGTAGAATATCAGGATAAAGAGAATATTGGTCAAGAAAATTTAGAAGATCTTTATACGATGTTTTATAAACCAATTTTAGATTTAGAAGTTACTCCTACTTTAAAACAGGATATTATTGAGTTATTACCAGACAGGAAAAGTAAATATTTTTATTCCATTGTAGGAAGAATTAAATTAGAGTTGTTAAAAGCAGAAACAGAATATTTAGAATTATTTCGTAGTGTAGTAGATGATCATCTATTTTCAGAAGAACTACAAAAAGAAATATCTAGTTATCGCCAAAAAAATGATATAATTTCTCATTATTTATCCTCTTTACAGGAAGAAAGCTTAGATAAAGACAATTTAGCCGAGGAAGAAATTAAATCCAATCAATTAATTTATTTACCGACACCATCAGGTAATTTATACGTTAATAACGATTTACTCGCTATTCCTACTGAATATTATTCTTCTTTTCGTGATTTATTTTTGTCTATTCAAAATGGTACTTTTAAAAATTTAAAACGGTTAAATAAGGATTCTATTAAAAAGACAAGTGTTGTAGAAGTAAAAGATTATCAAAGTAGAATCGTTTTTGATCGAATTGGTTCTAATCGTTATATAATTCTATCTGTATTTATTAAGAAAGTAGATTGGAACAATGAAAATCGTCTTTCTTTAATTAATCGCGTAGATATGTATCGTAGCATAGAAAATAGATTATCTACTTTAGTAAATGATGCTGTATTTATGAAAACTCAAGAAGAAATCTCCCAAAATATATTAGAGGCATTAAAAAATAATGATCGGGAAAAAATAAAAGCTTTGGGAAGGAGTAAGTAACATGAGTGAAGAACTAAAAAATAAAATTTTAAACAATATAGAGGAATTATCTCATATAGAAGATAAGGATGAGACTAGATTTCGTTTAGATTGCTTAGAAGAATTATTTCAGGATTATTCTTCTACAGATTTACTTAGTTGTCCATCTATAACTACAGAGCAAGTACTTTTGTTGTTGATCTTACTATATAGTGATGATTTTAAAGAAGTTCCTTATAATGACGATGACTTTGATGTAAGATATTCTAGTCTTTCTTTCCTTGAACATTCTGATAAATATGTTACCAAGTTATTTCGGCTTCTTCATTATATGCATGACAATCAACTTATATTTTCATTTTTAGATGTAGCTGGTTATGATCCTAGTGATTTAGCTAAAAAGTTAGATTTTAAAAAAGCGATAAAATTTTTATTTAAAAGTTTAAAAGATTTTACGCTTGTTGTTGATTTAAATTATCTTCTTAAAGAAGATGCTGATGATTTTATTAGTGCTTGTTATCTTTTTAAAGATTTAAGGGATTGGTCACTTTTAGATCCGTATTTTTGTTGTAGAAATATATACGATGAAGTTGAAGATAAACTGGATTATAATGAAGCAGTGGAGATAGTACAAAAATTTCATCATCTTTTTGAACCATTATATCAATCTTATTTAGAAGAGGAGAGAAAGTGGCGAAAAAATAATAAAGCAAATAAAAAACAACTTGGAAATTATCAAACATTTTTAGCTAAGACGGATTTGGCTTTTAAGAAAAAAGAAATTGAAAATTTTGAAGAATTAGTCTCTTTACTTCCTGCTTCTAATGAAGAATTAAAAAAAGAATTTTTATTGGAGGTATTTCATCATAATCAAAAAGCTTATCAAGATTTAGAAAAAGAATATCAGTATCTTACTGAGCATGATTTATCTAGATATATTACATTATTTCATAATTATTCTTTATCTTTTTCAGAGATACCACCAACTATACAGAAAGAAATACAAAATTTGTCTTATGATGAATGTAGTAGGCGTTTAACTTTAATTATTGAAATGAAGTTAACGGATATTAAAGTGATTAGTTATTATCTTATTCATTGTGATTGTTCAAAGTTAAAAGAGATTAACAAATGGCTAGATACTTATATTTTAACAAGCGATTTATTAATAAATTTTTATGATAAGTTGATTCAAGATGATGAGTATGAAAAGGTAAAAACTAATATTCAAACCCTTTTAGATTATCATATTCAAGTAGGAAAATTTCATCATCAATTTGATTTATTATTTTTGGATCCGAATTTATTTGCAGAGAATTTAAAGATATTAGATGAATATGGCTGTAAGATTAAATCTCGTACGGTTAAGGATTTTTCCATGTTGTGTGATCAAGATTTAACTGAGAAAATAGATTCTTTTATGGAAGCGGGTTTAGGAGATCTCGTGATTAATCATTCGGAAATTTTAAATATAGATGGGAATCTTGTTAATCGAATATATATTTGTAGAAAATTAGATTTTCCTATTTTTGATCAGGAAACGGGATTGCTAAGGGAAGAAATTTTAGATAAGAATTTGTTTTTTGTTCCTGATATAGATATCCATCAATATGGAAATTTTGTACCGGTTGATTTAGCTACTGTGGATGAAACCAAATTAGTGGATCAATCTCCTTCGGTTTATCGTTATGAAGAAAGTTTGATTTCTAAAAAGAGATGGGAACGTTATCAAAAACAATTAGTTAAGCAGAAATAAAAGAAAAAACGACAAAAAATACTTTATCGTTTTTTTATACTTAGGTTGGTGATTTTATGCAAGTAAAAATATTTGATATGGAAGATGAAAAGGATTTAGAAATGGCTATTAATGATTTTTTGGATGATGATATGGATGTGATTGATATTAAGTATCAAGTTTCTTCTAGTATTTATAGTGAAGAACAGATTTATTGTTTTTCGGCAATGATTGTTTATGTACACAAGGGATAGATATGTTATAATAAAAGTTAGGAGTAGGTAGTTTATGAAAATTTATAAGAAGATTTTTAAAATGCTAAGTAAACGGCAGAAATTCAATTTTGTCATTATTATTTTTATTATGATTATTTCGTCTTTACTTACGCAATTATTGCCATTATCCATTGGGAATTTAACTGATAATATTTTAGCTCAAGAGGAATTATCTTTTTTAAATATTATCCCTTTTTTAGCATTTATTTTGATTGTTACAGTCAGTAATGAGATTATCAAGGTGATTAGGAGATTATTAGTAGAAGATACTTCTACTCGATTTGAAAAAGAAGCTAGAAGTAAGGCTGTTTCTGCTATTTTACATGCTCCTCTTGATTATTTTAAAAAGAATATGACGGGAAATATTCATGGTAAATTAAACCGCAGTTTAGAAGGAACTACCAAATTACTCAAGTTAATGTTTATGGATTTTGCTCCAGCTATTTTTAATGGTATTGCCGCAATTATCGTTATTTTTTCTAAATTACCTCTTGTTTTAGCTTTGATGATGCTTTTGGTTATTCCTATTGGTGTAATAATTGTTTTCCGTCAAATTTCTACTCAAAAGGGTATTCGAGTAGAATTAATGAATGAAAAATCTAATATGGATGGAATCATTGTTGAGTTGATTAATGGAATAGAAGTTATTCGTGTTGTAGATAGCAGTAAGCAAGAGATTAATCGGTTTGATCATAAATCTGAATATTTAAGACAGAAAGAAATGAAACATCATCGTAGTATGGCTTTTTATGATTGTTTAAAGTTTATTAATGAAGCAGTATTTACTGTTTTAGTTATTGGAGTCTCATCTTATTTGGCGGGTGAAAAAGTAATTACTGTAGGTACTGTATTAACCGCTTATTTATGTTTTACACAGTTAACTACTCCACTTCGTGAATTACATCGTATATTTGATGAGTTGTCTGAATCTACTGTATTAGCTGAAGAATATTTTAGAATTGTTTCTTTACCGAAAGATTTTTCTTATCAAGTAGCCGAAAGATTGACGTTGAAAGAAAAAAATATTCCTATGATTGCGATTAGGCATTTAAATTTTCACTATAGTGAGGGAGATAAATTAGTCATTGATGATTTGAATTTGGAAATAAAAAAAGGACAATTTATCGGTATAGCTGGTCCATCTGGTTGTGGGAAGTCTTCTTTAATTAAGGTACTTACTAAGTTAGAAAAAGGGGATGGAACAATTTATGTAGATGGTGTTTCTATTGATTCATTAGATCGTACAGATATTGCTAAAAAAATGGCATTAGTTCCTCAAAACCCATTTTTGATTTCTGCAACTATTAGGGAAAATGTTAGTTATGGTTTAGATCGTGAAGTTTCTTTAGAAGAAATAAAAGAGGCTTGTCGTAAGGCATTTATTGATGATTTTATTGAGAATTTACCAGATAAATATGAGACAATGATTGCTGAAGGCGGTGGGAATCTGTCAGGTGGGCAACGTCAGAGAATCGCAATTGCTAGAATCTTTTTGAGAAAACCATCAATCTTGATTTTAGATGAGGCTACTTCGGCACTAGATAATACAACAGAAAAACATATCCAAAAAGCAATCGAATTATTACAGGAAGAAAATAATGTAACGATTATTTCTATTGCGCATCGATTAAGTACTTTAGAAAATTGTGATAATATTTTAGTATTTGATAAAGGAAGGATTATTCAAAAAGGTAAATATCATGAATTAATTGAAACACCTGGTATTTTTCAAGATATGTATAATGGAATTTTGAAGTAGTCAATTACTAAGGGAGGTAGTGATGATACAGGATAAGATTTATTTAACAGCAGATGGTTACAAGCAATATTGTGAGGAAATAGGAAAAATTGAAGCGGAGCTCTTAAAAAATACGGATTATAAGGTTCAAGCAATTAGTGAAGCCCCTGGAGATGGGTGGCATGATAATTTTGCCTATGAGGATGCTTGTCGAAATGAAAGTATGTTACAGAAACGGTTGGAACAGTTGTTGAAGCAAAAAGGAAAAATCGAGCTTATTGATTCTAGAGTTTGTGATCAAAATTTAGTCAATATTGGTGATGTTGTCAAACTAGAATTTATCTATGACGATGGTGATACTGAGGTAGAAGAAGTAAGGTTAACAGGGAATTGGAAAGTTTCTTTGGATGAATTGGCGCAAGAGGTTTCACTTAATAGTCCTCTTGGTAGAGCAATCTATTTACAAAAAATTGGTTCTATTGTTAGTTATTCAGTAAATGACCGAGAAATTCGTATTGAAATTTTGGATAAGTAATTCATGGTGAAGTGCAGGATGGCACTTTTTTATTTTGTTAAAAAGGTAAGTATTTTATGTCAAGTAATATATAGTTAATATTGTATTGGAACTAGAAAACAGGATATAATAATCTAAAACAGAGTATATTGTTTCTCCTCTTGTCAAAATAGCTTGGGGGGGGGGTATACTTAGTATGTATAAGA
>UQRY01000019.1 GCA_900543675.1 uncultured Mycoplasmatota bacterium | reverse complement strand
ATCACCAAATTAGGATTAAGTTCTTTAACTGGAACATAGAGAAATATCGGAAAAACCGATATTTTTTTGTGTATATAACGGGTATCCCGTACAGATCACCAAATTAGGATTAAGTTCTTTAACTGGAACATAGAGAAATATCGGAAAAACCGATATTTTTTTGTGTATATAACGGGTATCCCGTACAGATCACCAAATTAGGATTAAGTTCTTTAACTGGAACATAGAGAAATATCGGAAAAACCGATATTTTTTTGTTTATTATAGACGAATATCGAAATACTGGTATTTTTTGGCATTATATATACTGCTAACAAAATAACAATTAAAAACATTGTAATTATGATATAATGGTAATGAAAAAACTACATTTTAATTTACATCCAACTTATCTATAATATTAGGAGGCATTCATGTTAGATAGAATATTTGATTTAGCTAAAATTCAAAATAAAATTGCTAGTTTTAGTGATCCATTAAAAAAACAATACTATAACTATTTGATTGATGAATTTGGAACCCTATTCACTTTTCACTCTAACCGTATCGAAGGAACTAATATGACTTTAACTTTAAATGATACGAAAAAAATTCTAAATCATACTTATAATTTAACAAACATAGTAGACAAAACTAAGCAAAGAGAAATCAACGAAACAATAAATCATCAAAATGCTTTTAAGTATATTTTCGAAATATTAAATAAAGAGATAGACCTTATCACTATAATCAAAAACTTACACCAAATCATCGGTAACGGCATCATAGAAAATGCAGGAAACTATAAAGAACATGAAAATTATTTAATTAATAGTAATGGCAACGAAATAAATTTTACCCTACCTTCTCTTGTAACCAGTAGAATGAATGAGTTAAAGCAAAAATATGAAAATGAGTGGCAAGAATTAACTGTATTTGAACGAGACGTAAGACTACACATGGCAATTATTAATATTCATCCATTTAGTGATGGAAATGGCCGCGTAGCAAGACTCATTATAAATTACGAATTAATTAAAAATAATTATCCACCAATCAATATTAATGAAAGTCAAAAACTATCTTATTATTCTATCATTGAAGAAATCAATATTAATACAGATTATCAAAATAGTCCATTAGAAATTGGTGACATTAAACTGTTTAATGAAACAATTCAACAACTATCTATCATGACATTTAAAAATATGCAAAAATATTTTGAAAATAAATAATATCGTGATAAAAAGGAGAATATCATGCTAAACACTTACATATACTTAGTCATTAGTCCAAATGGTGAAACAAGATTCATCAAACGTAATGACATTTACAATAATCATTACGAATATCTACAAGAATTTTCAAAACAGGATGATTACTTGCGACGCCACTCCTTTGGACTAACCTTTTCTTTAAATGACATACAAACTAATTTTATGTTTTTTCAAGAACTAGCATCAGAAAACAATATCATCATCGAAAACTATAAAATCCGTTCTTTTGAAAAAGTATCTTCACTTTGTATTTATCTACCCGATCAAATAACAAAAGAACAAGAAAAAGTAATTTCCACCTATGACGAAGATTTAAAATCAACAGAATTTATTTTTCTAGAATCATACGACTCTGAAGAAAACAAATTTGAAGATATTCATGCTGAACATAGTGGAAAAATTAATACTGAAATCCTACACACTTACTTAAAAAATCATCAACAAGAAGAATTCAGTCATTCAACAAACACACACAAATAGAAAAGAGGTAACTATGAAAGTATTATTATATGCCGAAGGACTAAAAACAATTGGTAAAAGTGGATTAGGAAAAGCCATCAAACATCAAATGACCGCCCTAGAAGACGAAAACATTCCTTATACTTTAAATCCAAAAGAAGATTATGACATTCTACACATCAATACTTGGTTTATAAAATCTTATTTTTTTGCCAAAAAAGCCAAGAAAAAAGGAAAAAAGATTGTCTATCATGCTCATTCTACTGAGGAAGATTACAAAAATGGTTTTATTCTTGCGAAACAGACTTCTAAACTAATTAAATGGTGGTTAATTAAATGTTATTCCCTAGGAGATATCATCGTCACTCCCACTACTTACTCTAAAAAATTACTACAAAACTACAAAGGACTGGAAGACAAAAAAATAGTAGCCATCTCTAATGGAATTGATCTTACTTTCTTTAAAAAAGATAAAAAGTTTGGGGAGAATTTCAGAAAAAAATATCATTACACAAAAGAAGATAAAGTAATTGTAGGAATCGGATTATATATTGAAAGAAAAGGAATTGTCGATTTTGTAGAGCTTGCTAAACGCTTACCGGAATATAAATTCATCTGGTTTGGATATAGCCCCTTAGCAGCCGCAACCGCACCAGTAAAAAAAGCAGTCCATACAAAGCTAGATAACTTAACTTGGGCAGGCTACGTAGAAAGAGAAACAATTAGAGAAGCATTAAACGGGTGTGACCTTTACTTATTCCCTACCCTAGAAGAAACAGAAGGAATCCCTATTATTGAAGCATGTGCTTGTAAAACAAATGCACTAATTCGTGATATTCCGATCTTTGAAGATTGGTTTCAAGATGGCATCAATATGTACAAAGCAAAAGATTTAGACGAATTCGAAGATAAAATTAAAAAAATACTAACCGGAAAATTACCATCATTAGTAGACAATGCCTACCCTTTAACCAAAGAAAAAGACATCAAAGATGTCGGAAAAAAATTAAAACAAGTATATACAGAAGTCTTAAAAGAAAAATAAATACAGGAGTGAAATTTATTCACTACCTGTATTTTTTATACACGAATATTTTTTTCAGCTAAGCGCTCATTTGTTTCATTCTTGATAATAGCATAAATGATAGATGCTAGTGGAAGGCCAATAATCATACCAACAATTCCCATTAAACTACCACCTAAAATCACGGCTAATAAAGTCCACATACTCGATAATCCAACCGATTTACCAACTACTTTTGGATAGATAAAGTTGTTTTCAATTTGTTGAATAATCTGGAAGATAATAATAAACAAAATTGCTTTGATTGGACTAGTAACTGCGATTAAAACGGCACCAATTACCATCGCGATCATTGCCCCAAACATAGGAATAAGCGCTGTTATTGAGATTAAAACAGAAATGATTAATGCATAAGGGAAACCAAGTAAATTGAGTACTGCAAAGAAGATACATCCTAGTAAAACAGCTTCCACACATTGACCAGAAATAAACTTTGAAAAAGTTTGATTCGCTAAACGAGCCATGTCAATTACTTTATCCGCATGTTGTTTTTTCACATACGCATACATTAATTTTTTGCTACCAACCACTAATTGCTCTTTTTGATTAAGCATATATATCGCAAATACTATCGCAGTAAATACAGTAAATAATCCTGATACCAAACTACTAACAAAATTTAAAGAGCCATTAATTACATGATTTAAAATAGAAACAATAAAATCATTAAAACTCGTTCCATTAGATTCAAAGGCGGCTTCAATCTGCTTCTGAATATCCGGATAATCATCCGCAAGTTTTAGAGCCCAATCCTGAACATCACTAACCACTTGGGGAATATTAGAAATCAGTAATTGAATGTTTTCAATCAATTCAGGAATTAATAAAAAAGAAATCGCAACAATTACTGCAAAAAAGATCAATAACGCCAAAGTAATAGAAATTGTTCGAACAGGAAAATGCGTTTTTTTTCTCTTCAATTTCTTTTTAATAAATTTCTCGATTTTTGTCATTGGTATATTTAAAATAAAAGCAATAACACCACCCAAAATAAAAGGGAACAATAACCGAAAAAAGCGATGAATAAAACTTCCTACCCCATCAAGATTATTCAATAGCCAATAAAAGCCAACGCCAAAAGCAATAATACCCACAATCTTTTGGATATTTTCTTTATTTAACTCCATAATACCCTCCTCTTGATATTTTCATTATAACGCACATTTGAAGTTTTTGAAAGAAAAACAGTATGACTTATTCTCATACTGTTACATAAATTTTTGAAATCTAGTTTTCATACGCTCTTTTCCAAGTAAAGATAAAAGAACATACAAGTCAGGTGTCATACTACTTGTTGTTGCGGCAACACGAATTACTGTTGAAACATCCGCTACACTTCCTGGATATAAATCAGGATTTTGACGATAAGCTTTCATATCGGTTGTATAACCAAGCTCAGTAGATAACTGTTTAATCTTTTCAAACCATGTATCCTTATCATCATTTTCATCAAAGTATTTATCAAGATAAGTAGATAAAATCTTCGCAATTTCAGCTTGGTCTTGGATTTTACCAAAATCATAGGTTAAATCCCCTGTAAAATACTCATCGTACATATACCACACTTGAGATTTTACCTTAGAGAAAGATTCATAATCCTTACGAGGCTTCTTTTGTTCACGCTCAATATTAAAGATAGCTTTTGAATATTCAGGATATTTCTCTAATAGTTTCGCAAATTCATGATCGAACTCTTTAGCCCAAGCTAAACATCCTTGATAAACTTCTTCTGCAGTTAGGCGACTAATATAATTTCTAGAAATATTAAGTAGTTTTTCTAAATCGAATAAGGTTCCACTGACACTCATCTTTTTAAAATCAAAACGGAAATCATCGATACCAAGCGTTGGATTTTGTTCCCACCAGGCTTCAAAATTAGAGTTTGCTGTCGTCATTAAATAAAGTTTAACAGCAGGAACCGGAATTCCTTGTTCATGGTAATAGCTAACTGCAGCTTCTGGATCCTTTCTTTTAGAAAGTTTTCTTCTAGTTCCATTTTCATCAACTTTCATCACCACACCCAAATGAGCATATTTAGGAGGCTTAAATCCTAATACTTGAAATAATTGAAGATGGACAGGAACGGAAGAGATCCACTCTTCACCACGAATAACATGAGTCGTATGCATCAAATGATCATCAATAGCATGGGCAAAATGATATAAAGGTAGGCCATCACTCTTAATAAGTACAATGTCCATATCATTTTCTGGGAATTCAATCTTTCCTCTTACTAAGTCTTGATAACTAACTTTCTTACGGAAATCACCAGGCGATTTTAATCTAACGATAAACTTATCGCCACGACGGATTCTCTCCGCTCTTTCCTCATTAGAAAGAAAACGACATTTTGCATAACTACCATAGATACCGATTCTTTCTTTATTTAACTCCTGCATCTTTCTTGTCTCATCTAATTCTTCTTGCGTACAAAAACAAGGATAAGCAAGTCCTCTTTCCACTAATGATTTCGCATACGTACGATAAATTTCTCTTCTCTTACTTTGAATATATGGTCCATAAGCACCGATTTCTTCAGTTTCAGAAATTACTCCTTCATCAATTTGAATATCAAAATTTTTTAAATCATCGATAATACCTTGAATTCCATTTTCAACAGTACGTGCTCCATCAGTATCCTCTATTCTTAAATAAAATACCCCATTGGTATCCTTAGGTAATTTTTGAGCAATAAACGCTGAACGCAAACTTCCCATATGCACAAACCCCGTAGGACTTGGCGCAAACCTAGAAACAATCGCCCCTTCTGGTAAATTTCTCTCTGGATACAACTTCTCATAATACTCTACATCATGAGTAACATCGGGAAACATCAATTCTGCTAATTCTTTATCTGTCATCTTCTTCACCTTTTCCTTCATTAACTAAGCTTATTTTATCCCATTTTCTAATAGAAAACAAGAAAATTTATCAAAAAGAAAACCCTTATTACTAAGGGATCATAACTATTGGCTGCCCCAGCTAGATTCGAACTAGCGCATAATAGATTCAGAGTCTACTGCCTTACCGCTTGGCTATGGGGCAATCACAAGTAACATATTACCATAATCCACCAGAAATTTCAATTATTTTTCACGAAAACTTAAGTAAATTAAAGGTTACTAGTTTCACCCAAATGATTAAATAGAACGAAAAAACAAAAAGAACTATCACTTCAATTCGATAATTCTTTTCTCATAATCATTTTTATTTTTCTCTATCTAACAAGTTGTTTAACATCGTCTACTTGATAAAAACCTTCAACTAAACTTGGATTAACATTCCCGTTTACATCTTTAGAATTCTCATTAACCGCCAAATAACCAATTACTTCAGCACCAAGGCTTTGATATTGCTGACATAATTCAACATCAGAAAGTAAAACATCATATTCTTCACCATCTAACAAGAATACCACTTTATAAGCCTGACGAACAACATCTTGATCGTAATATGGTACCTTTCCCTCTTCTTCATTCATATGAATGTTAGAATAGACTTTAGCTCCTTCTTGAAGAGTAAATTCTTCCAAATAAGCAAGTGGCGAAACTTCCAAATTAGAAACTACTGATGGTGCTTCAACTAGACTATCTTCTTTAGATTCATTGTTAGAAACTACTTTTACGTTAGAAGTATTTTCTAAAACCCCACTCTCTTCTACTTTTGTTTTTTCTCTTTCTTTTTCAACAACTTTTTCTGTTACCATTTTAGAAGATGGAGTGAATGGAATGGAAGAAGTTTCAAGTTCTGATTCAGTAAAAGTCAAGTCATCTTCATCCATATCTGTCTCAATTGTATTTTCATTTACAGCAGTGAACTCTTTAGAATTCGCATTCCCTAAACGAAATAACGAGGCAATTGATAAACAAGCAACTACACCAAATGCTGAAAGTTTAACCACAAATCCACGTTTATGCGATGACTTTTGTTCATGATAGAAATTCATATATTCACTAGCTGATTCAAGTAAAGCCAAATAGTTATCTTCCCGATCTAAATTCGTAGAATATAACGCTTTATCTAATTTCTTTTCCATACAACTTGCACTAAGTTTAGTAATCGTATCCATATCTTGATCATCATTACCTCTAAGTGACATCTTCGCTGTCTTTTCTAAACGTTTTTGAATTTGAAGTGCCTTTTTTGTTCTTAAATGATGAACATTTTCTTGAATCATTCTACAAGTACGATAATGATAACTTGCTTCTGATTCTAAACTATATTTAGAAGAAATAGTCATCCATTTATCATATAACTTACTATTTTCTTGCCAATGATTAATCTTTTCTTTAACAACAGTTAAAGCCTTAGAAGAAGATAATTTATTCTTCTTTTTCTGGATTTTCTTTTTCTTAAAAGAAGCATGATAATTAAGTTCTTTACTCAATTTACGCATTTGCTTTTCTACATTTCTTACTTCTTCATCAGGTAAACGACTAATCATATCATAATAGCCATCATTACTCAACAAATCAAGTTCATGTAAAGACAAACGATCACCATTTCTAAAAGTAACTTCCATCATCGCAAGTGGTTTTATAAGTTTATCCAACTGCGCTACTGTCTTAGTAATCGCTTTTTTCTCCCTACGAATAGCTTTTTCTTTTAATGGACTAGTTACCTGCTCCAAAGTTGCGTGACGAACAAAAGACTTTTCAATAGCTTTCAAAGACCGAGAATAATATCCTGTCACATATTTATGATAAAAATTAAAAGTAAGTCCATGTTTTAAATCTCGACTTAATTTTTTACGAACTGTCTGTAACTTCGTTAAATAATCCCCTTTTACTTGTCCAATTTGACGGTCATTTCCCAATAAAAGTTTCTTTTTCTTCTTTTTCTTTACATAATCTTTGAAATCTATCTTAGCTAAACGATTTTCAATCAATTGAATATTATGTTGGTAAGCATCCTTTTTCTTATCATCACGTAGTAAAGCAAGATATTCTTCTACTGTAAATTTAAGCGTTTCATTATCCTCTTCTTGAACATCTAAATACAGATCATATAACCCAACATAAAGTTTTAAGAAACGTTCGATAGCTATAGACATTTTTTGCGTTCTATTATCTAATTGAATGTCAGGTAATTCGTTACATTCTCTTTTTAATTCATAGGCAATACTAACATTATCTATGAAAGAACGAAGAGTCATATTCTTCACTTGACGTAATTCCCAAACTAGTTGTAAAAACATCTGATAATTTGTTTCTATTTGTTTTACAACCTCTTCTTTTTTCATACTATTCATACTAATCAACTCCAATAACGGGGCTTATTATAGCACAGATTCTCGAATAATGTCAAAATTTGACGTTCTTATTTGTCACATAAATCTAAGACTAGTTTTCACATATTTAACTATTCAACAATATAAAAACTTTAAAATCTTTTTACTATAAATTCTAATAATAAAGTTAAGATAATCCTATTAGAAAAAGACAAAAATCAGCTTATCTACTTATCTATTTATTTTGTCGAATAAATTTATCCCAGTTTATTCATTCTATAGTGTATACTACATACAGACAGAAAAATAAAACGAGTGAAAACTTTCAAAGAAGAACTTTTCTTCGTTAATTTACTATCCTTATTTCCCGTGTTATAATAAGTATAGAATGCAAGGAGATGATTAGGTTGTCCTATATTGAATTTAAAGATGTAAACAAAATCTATGGTGAAAAAGAAAGTGAAATTCATGCTTTAGTCAATACTAGTTTCCAAATTGAAAAAAGTGAACTAGTCGTCATCTTAGGACCAAGTGGTGCAGGTAAAACGACAGCTTTAAACATTTTAGGTGGCATGGATAACGCAACTACCGGTGAGGTGATTATCGATGGTAATAACATCACCCATTACAACAAAAAACAATTAACTCGCTATCGTAGAAATGATATTGGTTTTGTCTTTCAGTTTTATAATTTAATTCAAAATCTAACGGCGTTAGAAAATGTAGAACTAGCTACAGAAATCTGTAAAGATCATTTTGATCCTAAAGAAATTTTAAAAAGTGTAGGACTAGAAAATAGAATGAATAATTTCCCAAGTCAACTTTCTGGTGGAGAACAACAACGTGTCGCTATCGCAAGAGCAATCGCCAAAAATCCTAAAATACTATTAGCGGATGAACCAACTGGAGCTTTAGACTACATGACCGGTAAACAAATTTTAAAACTATTAAAACAAATTCAACAAGAAAGAGGTGTTACCGTCATTATCATCACTCATAATTCCGCAATCGCACCAATGGCAGATAAAGTAATCAAGTTCAAAAATGGTCAAGTAGAAGATATCACCATCAATGAAAAACCACTCCCTGTTGATGAGATAGAATGGTGATCATATGTTAGTAAAAGAAAGCTTTATCAGTATTAAGAAAAACTACAAACGTTATATTTCTTTAGTTCTAATTATTCTCCTAGGTGTAGGATTTTATGCCGGAATTAAAGCAAGTTCACCAGATATGAAAGATACACTAAATCATTTCTATCAAGAACACAATCTCTATGACTTTCAATTAATTTCTGAGTTAGGAATTTTAGAAGAAGACGTAACAGAGTTAAAAAATGAAGGCTATACAGTGGAAGCCATACATAGTTTTGATACCATCATCAAAAAACAAGAAGAAAATGCCGTTAAAGTATACAGCTATGATAAGGGCAGTAAAATCAATACCCTAACCTTAATTGAAGGAAAACTACCTCAACAAGAAAATGAATGCGTAATCGAAAAAAATGAAACAACAAAAGATTTTAAAATTGGCGATAAATTAACTGTAGAACAAGGAAATCTAAAACAGAAAGAACTAACCATAACTGGTTTTATCCAAAGTCCAATCTATATTTCTCAAGAAAAAGATTCCACTAATTTATTATCTGGTAAAATCGATTATTACTTATATACACCAAAAGAAAATTTTCTAGACGATTACTACTCTATTTTATATGTCGACTTGGATAATGAAGACAGCATCTTTTCCGATGATTATGATAAAAAAATAGAGACAGAAAACGAAAAACTACAGACAATTACAGAGCGATTAAATACAAGTAGAAAAGAAGAATTACTTAATCCTATCCGAGAACAACAAACTACATTAGAACAGCAATACAATACCGTTAAAACTCAGTATGAAAACATCAAAAATAACCCTAATGTTAGTGATCAACAAAAAGAAAGACTAGCTTCGACATTAGAAACTTTAGAAACTAGTAAAGCTGAACTAGAAGAAAATATCCAAACAATCGAAGATAGTGATTGGTACATCTTAGATATCACTTCTAATATTGGTGTATATCAATATGAACAAGATACTTTACGTCTAGCAAATATTGCCCAAATTTTTCCTCTTGTTTTCTTCGTCGTCGCTATTTTAGTTTGTTTAACAACAATGACTAGAATGGTCGAAGAACAAAGAGTTCAAATAGGAACCTTAAAATCATTAGGTTACACTAGCCTTGCGATTATGTCTAAATATATTATCTATGCCTTAAGTGCTACGTTAATAGGTTCAATTATAGGAGTTACTATTGGATTCAAATTAATCCCCGATATTGTATTTGATATGTATGATGTTGCTTACAATATTCCTGATTTTCAAAATAGTTTCCAAACCGATTTAGCGATTCAAGGAACACTAATTGCTCTAATCTGTACGCTAGGCGCTACTATTTATACTTCAATTAAAACTTTAAAAGAAGTTCCAGCCGAATTATTAAGACCTAAGGCACCTAAAAATGGTAAGCGTGTTCTCTTAGAAAGAATTCCATTTATCTGGAAAAGACTACGCTTTTCACACAAAGTAACCATTCGTAATGTCTTCCGATATAAAAAGAAATTTCTAATGACGATTATTGGTATATCTGGATCAACCGCTTTAGTCTTAGCTGGGTTCGGGTTAAAAGATTGTATTGAACGTCTCGTTCCTGATCAATATGAAAATGTTTTTCAGTATCAAGCGACAGTCACTTTAACAGAAAATAGTACTACTGAAGAAAAAGAACAAATCATTAACGAATTAGAACAGAAAGAAGAAATAACTGACATCTTAAAAGTCGATCAAGAAAGAATTCAAATTGACTACAATGATACTACTCAAAATGTCCAAGTAATCGTTCCTTATGGAGACATCGAAAATTTTATTCGCTTACAAAACCGAGAAACTAACGAACAATACCATTTAACTAACGGAGTAATTATCACAGAAAAGATCGCTACTCTACTAGACAAGCAAGTGGGAGACACTATCAGTTTTACTGTAAATAAGAAAGATTATCAAGAAGAAATAACGGGTATTACGGAAAACTATTTCAATCACTACTTCTATTTACCACAATCAGAAGAAAATGAAGAAAATAGCTACAACACTCTTTTCCTTAAAACGACAGATTTAACAGAAAAAGAAGAAAAAGACTTAGCGACTACCTTAAAAGAAATACCAGGTATCTCTTCGATTAGTTTTACTTCTGACAGTAAAGATACCTTCGATTCAACCATGAAAAACTTTAGTTATGTAGCGCTCATCCTAATTATCTCAGCTGGCTTATTAGCTTTCATTGTCTTATATAATCTAGAAAGTGTTAATATCAGTGAAAGAATACGTGAGCTAGCTAGTATCAAAGTATTAGGGTTCTATGATAAGGAAGTATATTTATACACAACTAGAGAAACAATAATCTTATTTGTGATTGGTACGATTATTGGTTTAGGACTAGGTAATGTTTTAGTCTATTATGTATTAAAGACATGTGAACAAGACATCATGATGTTTAATCCAATTGTCGCATGGCCAAGTTACTTATACACTCTTCTGATCATGATCGTATTCATCTCTATCGTCAGTATCACTTCTTACTTTGCCCTTAAAAAAATCGATATGATCGAATCATTAAAAAGCGTAGAATAAAAAAAGAACATTCCTGTTAAACACGGGAATGTTTTTGTATTTCAGAAAACAGCTTCATAGGAAAATTTTAGTACGATTATATTAAATATTAAAAACTAGAAAACTTTATAATTTATTAGATTTTCCTGTAGACAAATGTTTTATGAAATAGGCTTTACAGTTAGAAAAAATAAGTGTGACAATGATTAAGGTCTAAACAACGTCCCATTAGCATCATAAAGTAAAGGGTCCTCTTCTTTTCGATAACGATTATGAAAAAATTGATCGCTAACGACTAGACGACTAGGTATAATCTTTAAACTTTCTTTAATTTCTACTTCTGGGTTCTCACAAGTTGAATACGTAATTATAATTTCCATTTGATGAGGAAAATCAGAAAGAGATGAAGCCGTAAACGCATCTTCTTCATAAGCAGCTAACGTAGAAGAATAATGACGCTCAATTTCTGAAAAAGTAATTGTTGCTAATTCGTCATTCACAGAATCTACCCCATCTAAACTAAGCGAATTACTAGCCCACAACTTCTGATTAAAAAATACTTCTATTTTAAAATCATAGATATCCAAATCATCATACCCATCTTGTAATTGAATACCAGAAATAAAAATATAATCAGCCTCATTAGAATAAAGAACTAAACCATCATGTAACCAAAAGCGCTCACTCTCTCCCATAAAAGAATAAGCTGCTATCTTTTTATAATTATGTAAAAAATATAAAAGCGTAAAGACAAGTAAAATAAGAAGTAAAGACAAAACAACTAAGAAGATTTTGCGACGTTTCTTCATTCCCCTACGCTCTTCTTGAATCGTATGCACAACTAATGAACTTACTTCAGGAGAGACAGTTTCATTAGTTTTCTCTCCTTTAATCAGGTCTAAAACACTACATCCTAAACAACGAGCCAACTCCTCATATAAAGAAATATCTGGCAAATAATTTCCATTCTCCCACCTAGAGACTGTCCGATTAGTAACCCCTAATTCTTCCGCCAGCATGGCTTGTGTTAATCCTTTTTCTTTCCGTAAAGAAGCAATAAAAGAGCCAAATTTTTTCTGATCCATACAAACATCACCTTAATGTCATTATACATAATTTAAAAGAAATAAACAGGACACAAATAGCGATTAACCCGAAAAAACTAATTTAAAAATTAATGACTATCTTCTAGGTTTCTGATAAACCAATACCGAATCTTTTATCTTTTCATCATGGAATTTCAAACCATCTACACCGACAAAAGAAATTAAAGAAAGATGATCCTGGTAGTCTTCTAATATCTGAAAAGTTTTATCTAAATCATAGATCAATTGCCACCCTTCTTGATACGAAGTGTCTTTAGTTGTTTGATATAGATAACTAATCAATAACTTACCATCACCTAGCAAATATTTGCTCATTTGATCGGTCATTTTCTTTACAAAATGACGAGAAAGATAAGTATCGATATTCGATAACCAAATTGATGTGTATTTATCCTCTAACGTGCAGGAAAATACGTTATCATGAATAAAGCGAGGGACTATATCTAAAACATTTTTTCTCAAATTTAAATAACTATCTTCATCGATTAGATAAGAATTGCATCCCCTAATCACATGAGTACGGCCCTCATCAAAATAAAAGAGCCTTTCCCTAACCGTTAAAGGAGGAAAAGTTTGTAATAATTTATCCCAAAATTGATACGACTCATAGTCTAAAAGACGTAAAGTATCTTTAACCTTGTTATAAAGCGGTAAATTAAATGCATCATGATTATTTTTAAAAACTTTAGGATAATCTTCATATCGCAAAAATAAAAGAAATTCAGATAGTTCTAGTTCCAATAAACAAGCAACTTTTAAATAATAATAGTATTTAGTATAAGGATTAACATCTAAGACATCTATTTCCTTAGCTCCACTCATAATCGCATTGAAAACTTGATCCCCTGATGAACCGACAGTAAGCAACTTATCCAAATTAAACAGATTGATATAACCTGAAATATTTTCGGTAGTAAAAGGATAAAGAAGGGAGAATTCTCGTTCAAACATCTCAACATGTTCTTTTCCGCAATACTTAATCGCATTAGCTAACAAAAGCTCAAATGAATCAATTACTATTCTTCTCCCCTCACTAAAATATTTACCAAACTCTCTTTAGTCCTTTGTAACAAAATTTAATCTATCACAAAAGATTAATAATCTCAAGCTAATTTGTAAAAGACAAAAAAATTCAGATCATAAGATCTGAATTTAATATTCCATTTGGTGGAGAATAGGGGGATCGAACCCCTGACCTCCACGGTGCAAACGTGGCGCTCTCCCAGCTGAGCTAATTCCCCAATATAATTACTTAAACAGTTATAATAGGCACTAATAACTGCTCAGTGATTTAATTGTATATCAATAGATAATATTTGTCAATAAAAAATAGAATTTTTTTTAGAATTTGAACACTTTTTTCTAATTACTCTATTAAATTTCCTCAAAAATAAAAACTAATCCCTTCTCACCTATTTAGATAATCCGCCTAAGCTTTAAAAATAGAACATTTGAAAAAAAGATGAGAACAACATAGAAAAAGAGATGAGACTTGATTTCCCATCTCTATCGATATATTAAATCCTAAATTATAAAATATTTTTTAAGACAACAGTTTTTACTCTAGACATTTCTTGTAAAGTTGTCATAACACCTTCATTACCGATACCAGAATGTTTCCATCCACCAAATGGCATTTCGAATGAACGATAGAAACTAGCACCATTAATAACAACTCCACCACATTCCAACATTCCAGCTACTTTAGCAGCTGTTTTCATATCACGAGTAAAGACATTACCACATAGACCATAAGAAGATTGATTAGCAATTTCTACTGCTTCTTCTAACGTATCAAAGCCCATAATTGCTACAACCGGTCCAAAGATTTCCATATCCTTCATAACGTCCATATCGCGCTTGCAATTCGTAAGAATCGTTGGTGTATAATAAGCACCATTTCTCTCCCCACCAAGCACTAATTTAGCACCAGCTTCGATAGTATCATTTACTTGTTGTTCAACACGCTTAGCTGCTCTTTCATTAATTAAACAACCCATTTCTGTATCTTCTAAAGAAGGATCTCCTTGTTTAATTTGTTTTAAACGAGCCGTTAACTTTTTCACGAACTCTGCTTTAACACTATTATGGATTAAGAAACGTTTACTAGCACAACAAACCTGTCCAGCATTATACATTCTACCCCAAACAACTTCTTCAACAGCAAGATCAATATCACCATCTTCAAGAAGAATAAAGGCATCGTTTCCACCTAACTCTAACATAACATGAGTTAAATTCTTACTACAAGTTTCCATTGTCTCCATACCAGCTGCGGTACTTCCGGTTAAACTTACTAAATGAACACCTTTATGACGAGCTAATCCTTGTCCTACCGTCTTTCCATCACCATGTAATACCTCTACTGCACCAGCAGGTACACCCGCTTTACGAAGCAAATAAACTAACTTCGTAAGCGTTAACGGATTATAAGTAGAAGGCTTTACAATTACCGCATTTCCCATCATCAAAGCAGATGGCACTTTCTGACCAAATAAATCGATCGGAAAGTTAAACGGAATAATCGCAGCTACTACCCCAATTGGATAACGTTCTGTAATTTGAATTGTCTTATCTTGACCAATTTCCGTACCAGCTGGGATAACTTGACCATATAAGTGCTTTGCTTGTTCAACAAATGCAGGAACAGATATTTGTACTTGACCAATCTCTGCTCTTGCTTCCTTAATTGGTTTACCTGTCTCTTGACTAAGTAATGAAGCTAAATTCTCAGCATCATCTTTCACATACTCAGCAAACTTTAAAAGAATTCTACCTCTTTCATGAACAGGTAACTTAGCCCACTCTTTTTGACCGATTACTGCTTCATTAACCGCAATATCTACATCCTCTAATGTTGAATTAGGAATAGTATCGATCAACACTTTATTTGCTGGATTAATAACATCTATAGTTTTTCCATTAGATGCATCCATCCATTTATTACCGATTAAATTTCTCAAAGTTAAAACTCCCTTCTATATACTACTTAGAAAAAGCCGTGAAAGATAATGATAAGCCACCGCAAGTATTTGCTGAATGTTCTTTATAACCATATTCTCCAAAAGTAAAGGCTACAATAAATGGCTTTCCATTAGCTGCTTTCATCAATTCATCATAGATCTCATGTTCACGTTTTTCCATCGCAATACCAAGTCTTCTACCACCACAATGGATTAACAAGTAAGCAGCAGGATCATGTTTCATCATATGATTTAATTCATCTAAGACAACATAATTAGAATGAATTAGTTCATCAATCGTTGCTTCCATTTGAATGATTGCAGTATTTTTTACTAAATGATTACCTAAATTCATCACATCATCATTACTATCTGCTGTTCCTTGATCATCTCCAAACATTGGATGACGAATAGCAATTAAATTACCAATTGGATCTTTAACCCCTAATGGTTTCGTAATAGATGCAGACAACAAGTTATTTCCTTTCAATGCATCTGGTGTACTACCAATCCAATCTGCATATTTTTTCAAAGCAGATACTCCATCGATAGAAACTAAAGTACGATGATTTCTTACTTCAGTAATTACACCAACATGATCAGTCTCACGATAAGCACCTGTATAATTTGTCTTACATTCATTATCTGCATAGAAGAAAGCAACTGCACAACCATCACTAAATACTTTATCATTACAGATGATTGACCATTTTCCTTCTACTGTATTATCAGCAGCACTACCACCAAACATAGGAACTCTACCAATAACATCTTGAATACCTAATAGATACTCTTCTTCTTCTTTTGGTGAAGCGGTCATAAAGAAGTAAGAAGGAACTTTATTAATTCCTGCATTCTTAATTGCTTCTCTCGCAATTTTTTTACCGATTTCTCTTGGATCGCCATCTCTTTCGCTACCAGCTACACCGACAACCAAATTGTCCCCACCAAAACACATCATACCTGAATATCCATCGGCATTATCAATATATCCATGATCAGATACGACAATACCTGCACTAGAAGTACATCCTACAAAAGGAACATTAGATACACTACGAATTCCTTTTACAATTTCATTTTGATCTAACACACAAGATGTAAACAAAAGACCAACTTTAGGAACCATTCCTTCAGATGCTTTTGTTACTGTTTCTACTCCTGATTTAAAGCTATCAGCTTCTACACTATAACCAACTTTTGCTTTCATTTTTACTCCTTTTCTTTCTTATCTTTTAGAAAGCTTTCTTATAAAGCTCTAAAATATCTTCTTGACTAACGTCGCGTGGATTTCCACCCGTACATGGATCAACATAAGCCTTCTTGGCTAGCATTCTTAAATCTTCTTTCGATACCCCAATATCACTTAAATGTTCAGGAATACCCAAACGTTTTCCTAAATCACGAACAGCTTTAACTACTTTATCAATGATTTCTTGTCTCGTTAAAGCATTCATATCTAAGCCAATCGCAGTACCGATTTCTTCAAATTTCTGAACACATGCCTCACCATTAAATTCCAACACATATGGTAATAATAAGGCATTAGCCAATCCATGTGGTGTATCATATACTGCGCCTAATGGATGAGCCATCGAATGAACAATACCTAGACCAACATTCGAAAATCCCATTCCCGCAATATATTGAGCAATTCCCATATTGTTAATTGCTTCCATATCTTTGTCTTTAACTGCCTTTTCCAAATTAGCAAATATCATTTGGATTGCTTTTAGATGCATCATATCCGTCATACTCCAAGAAGCCTTAGTAATATACCCCTCAATTGCATGAGTAAGTGCATCCATACCTGTCCAAGCAGCCACATTTTCAGGCATACCTGCCATTAACTCTGTATCGATAATCGACATAACTGGTATATCATGTGGATCGACACAAACCATTTTCATCTGATTTTCTTCATCAGTAATGACATAATTAATCGTAACCTCTGCTGCCGTACCTGCTGTTGTCGGTAAAGCAATAATCGGAACTGACTTTTGTTTCGTCGTAACTGCTCCAGCTAAAGATACAACATCGGCATGTTCAGGATTATTCGCAATAATACCAATTGCCTTAGCCGTATCAATAACACTTCCTCCACCAACTGCAACAATACAATCAGCTTTGATTCTCTTAAACTTTTCAACCCCTTTTTGTACACAAGCTACAGTAGGATTAGGCATTACATCAGAATATACTTCATAAGGAATAAACTCTGTATCTAATACTTCTAACACTTTATCCGTAATTCCTGCTTTAACCAAAGTCTTATCAGAAATTACTAAAGCCTTTTTATAGCCACGTGCAAGAAATTCCGTTGCCAATACATCTCTAGCCTTAGGTCCAAAATATGAAGTTTCGTTCAAAATCATTCTATTTACGGACATACAATATTACCTCCTATTATCCTATAGTAAGAATTATACCATACTAACAAAAAAAGAAAAAGTTATAAACGTACTTTTCCCTAACTTTTTCCTAAAAATAACGATTAATTTGTCAAAATAAGAAAACAATAAACCCCAAAATCCGTTCTATTCTAGCTACGAACAAAAGAGATTTCTTAATTTTCTTTTCCTACTTGCCTTTATTCTTTCCTGGTTTCGCATACTGAATAGCTGCTTCCACAAAAGAAATAAATAATGGATGAGCCTTAGTTGGCCGACTTTTAAATTCAGGATGAAATTGACAGGCAATAAAATGAGGATGATCAGGTAATTCAATGATCTCTACTAAACCACTATCTGGATTAATTCCAGAAAAAACCATACCCTTAGCTTGTAAAGTTTCCATATACTGATTGTTAAATTCATAGCGATGACGATGTCTTTCTAAAATGAGTTCCTGTTGATAATCTCGGTAAGCAAGAGTACCTTTTTGAATATGACATGGATAATTACCTAAGCGGAGAGTTCCTCCTTTATTGACCACTGACTTCTGATCAGCCATCAAATCGATAACAGGACTTTTACAAGCTTCATCAAATTCCGTAGAAGAAGCATCATGAATACCACAAACATGGCGAGCAAACTCAATCACCGCAATTTGCATACCTAAACAAATACCTAAATAAGGAATACGATGACTTCTTGCATATTGACAAGCTAAAATCTTTCCTTCAATGCCACGACTACCAAATCCACCTGGGACTAAAATACCAGCTGAAGATTTAAACACTTCATCCAAAGAAACACTACTGTCTTCTAATTTTTCACTATCTACCCAATTAATTTTCACTTTGGTTAAAAATTGATATCCAGCGTGTTTTAGCGCCTCCTTAACAGATAAATAAGCATCCTCTAATTCCACATACTTTCCCACAAGCGCAATTTCTATCTCTTGATCTAAATGATTGACTCGGTCCAACAACTCTTCCCAGAACGTTAAATTACTCTTTGTAACCTTTAATCCAAACTGATTAAGGATAATATCTTCTATCTTTTGACGATGAAAATTCATCGGTATTTCATAAATATTATTAACATCTTTAGCTTCGATAATATTCTTCTCAGGAATACTACCAAATAAAGCTATTTTATTACGAATCGCACTACCTAGATCAAGTGGCGCTCTAGTTACAATAATATCTGGTTGAATACCTAGTCTTCTCAACTCAATCACACTATTTTGTGTCGGTTTAGTCTTTAACTCGTTAGAACCAAAAAGATAAGGAACCAAAGTAGTATGAACAAACAAAGTATTCTCTCGTCCTTGTTCTAAACGGAATTGACGTAGTGCTTCCATCATAACAGATGACTCAATATCGCCAACAGTTCCTCCAATCTCGGTAATGACAATATCTGCTCCACTAGTCTTAGCTGCTTCATAAATTTTATTCTTAATTTCATTAGAAATATGAGGAACAATTTGAATCGTTGCCCCTAAAAAGTCGCCTCGCCGCTCCTTTTCAATCACACTAGAATAAATCTTACCGTTCGTTATATTTGAAGTATAATTCAATTCCTCGTCGATAAAGCGTTCATAATGTCCTAAGTCAAGATCCGTCTCACAACCATCCGCAGTGACAAACACCTCGCCGTGTTGAATCGGTGACATCGTACCAGGATCGACATTCATATAAGGATCAAATTTCTGCATAAATACCTTATACCCTTTTGCCTTCAATAATAATGCGATAGATGAGGCGGTAATTCCTTTTCCTAATCCAGAACAAACACCACCAGTTACAAAAACAAACTTTGCCATAAACTCCTCCTTCTTAAACAAAAAAAGACCCTGAGAACGCGTCATCAGGCTCTCTTAAAGTATAACACTATTTAAAAAGAAAACAAACACCACAGATCGTTATTGACAACAAATTGACAAAACAAAAATAGACTAGTCGAAAAGAAAAGACTGTTTTAATAGGTGAAGAAAAAATACTTAATTATTCAATTTTACTTTTCACAAGCTTGAACTAGAGCTTCAAAAATCATAAGCATTTCTGGGTCGTAACTAATCATCGATTCCGGATGCCACTGAACGCCAAGCATAAACTTCTTATTGGGAATTTCTATTCCTTCAACCAAATTATCCTCAGATAAACAAGAGACTGTAAACCAATCTTTTGCCTTTACATGATATCGATGCCTACTATTGACACGAATTTTATCCTTTTTTAAAATATCACGCAACTGACTAGGAAACAAAATATTCTCATGGACATATTTCACATCAGGTTGTTGGTGTTCTAAATAGGTATCATTCAAAACTGTTTTATCTTCTACATGAGTACTAGTAAAATTATCCATGTTAGCAAGTATTTGCATACCCAAACAAATTCCTAATAAGGGTAAATCATGATCATAGGCATATTGGCACAAAATTTCATCACAATCATACCACCTATTACCGCCAGTCATCACAAAGCCATCACATAAAGATAAAATACGCAAAAAATCATTTTTAGCATCAGAAGATAACCTTCCTGCTTGACGAGGCATCACCTTTCCATAGTCCAACTCATCTGTAGGAGTAATCACTAAGGGGATACCACCCGCCTTTACGATAGCTAAACGATAATCCTCATTGAGTTCAATAATGGATTTCTCATTTTCTCTGCTACTACGTGCAACGATTCCAATAATCGGTTTCATTTTCTTCCCCTTTATTCATTTTTCTTTCCGCTATCTTCCTGCCTTAATTATATAAAAGCTGAATAATGCTTTCATAGAGCAAGAATTATGGATTCTTATAGTATATAATATATTTTCCTTTTTAATATTAGTACACTTCTATCGCTTATTTTTCCTCGTTACCGTATTTTCTTATTGATTGTCTTCCCTATTTATTATCCGCTAGTCATATTCTAATTATTGTACAAATATTTCATATTCCTAATGAATTCATTTCATTTCAAGAAAATTACCTAAAAAGATGAACTTACTCTCTACTCTAAAAAGAATTCAATACTTCCCTTACCATTCCCGTCATAGATCACTTCAGTAATAGCCCCATTAATAAAAGTCATTCTAGGCGGTATATGACCTACATCAATATCCCACAAAACAGGAACATGTAATTCCTGTAATATTTGTTCTAGAGCTTGTTCAAAAGAAATACCATAATAACTTCTATTTGTCATAGAGCGACCAAATAAAATCGCCCGTGTTTCCTTAAACCATCTAGCTTCTTTTAGTTGCCATAAAGCCCGAATTAACGATTCACTAGAAAGCTCACAGTTATCAAAATACCAAATAATACCATCTTCACGAAAATCCTGTAAAAACTCCTTAACACAATCAAAACGAGTACCTATCATAGAAATCAACACATCTAAACAACCACCCAGTAATCGACCTCGTACCTTAATAGCCTGATCTTCAAATAATCTCTTCCATACAACTGGAGTATCTAAAAAATAGTTTCCTGTCGCCAAAGGATCATCGTGACTACCACTATCATAAAAAGAAAAACTTTTCTGAACATGAAGATTTCCTTTTAATATCGCTAAATTACTTTCTAATGATTCATGCCACTCTTCCATCCCAAATGCCTTAAAATTGTTTGCGTATAAAGTAGCAATTCGAAACTTGGTTGTAAGATAAAATAAAATTCCCGTTGGATCAGAATATCCTTGTACCCACTTAATTGAAGAGGATAGCTTTTTTTCATCTAAATAAGATAACATTTCTAGCAAGAAATCTCCACCAGAAACACAAAAAATAGCTTTTATTTCATCATTATTCCACATCGTTAAAAATTCTTCAGCCTGGATATGACTAGCACAACTTTTCCCTTTTCCATCAGTACATCGAACGTGTTCTGCTTCTACTACCGAAAGATTCAACTGTTTAAACTTTTGAATGGCACGATCTAACCGTATAATATCTTCTTCCGCAACTACACCATCAGAAGGCGCAACAATACCTACAGTATCACCGTCATGAATAAACTCAGGATAATGAATAGTAACTTTTTTAGCCGATTTTACCTTTTTTCCAGATTGGACAGTTATACTAGGCTGACTAGTTTTGGCAGCAGGATTATTTTCATTACCTTTAGGAGGAAGATCAGAAGCCACAGTCACCTGATTTAAACTCTGATTAGAACTTGCATCCTCAAGTAAGGATAACTCAATACCTATCGGACAATGATCACTACCATAAACATCAGAATAAATCATCGTATCCGTTACCTGATGAATAAAACGTGCCGATACCAAAAAGTAATCAATCCGCCAACCAATATTTCGCTCACGACAATTACCAATATAACTCCACCACGTATAAGCGCCGGTTAACTCAGGATGATAATATCTAAAACTATCTATAAATCCGCAGTCTAGTAACAGTCCAAAATTCTCTCTTTCTTGATCAGTAAACCCAGCATTTCCACGATTGGCTTTGGCATTACAAATATCAATTTCTTGATGAGCAACATTAAAATCACCACAAATAACAACTGGCTTCACTTTATCCAAATTTTTTAAATACTTCCGAATCAACTGCTCCCAAACTAATCTTTCATCCATTCTTTCTAATGTACGTTTAACATTAGGAACATAGAAATTAACCAAATAGAATTGCTCAAATTCTAACGTAATTGCACGCCCTTCCGAATCAAAAATCGAATTTCCTATCCCATAAGTCACTTGTATTGGCTCGATTTTTGTATAAATTAAAGTACCGGAATAACCCTTACGCTCAGCAGCATTCAAATATTCATGCCACCCCTCTGGATGAAAATCATATTGATCTATAGTTGCCTTGGACTCTTGCAAACAATAAATATCAGCATCTTCTTTAAAAAAGAAATCAGCAAACCCCTTCTTTAAACAAGCCCGTAATCCAGCTACATTCCACGAAACAATCTTCATTATTTAATCCTCCTTATTTGTATTCTTTATTCAAAATGTATCTAATAACCCAAATACATATTCACCCCTATTTTTGTAAACTAGATAAAACAACTTGATAAGAATAATTTTAAAAATCAAACAGTTTTACAAATACTGTAACTTTTTCTAAACATTATCTTGTCCTTGCAAATCTAGACGTCGTTGTAATTTTTGCAAAAAGTATATTTGTCCCTTCAAAATTTTTTCTTGGGCCTCAGAAAAAGTAAACCATGCTGCCCGATCCATCTCAGGAAATTGGCAGAAACAGCCACTATTTTTAGGCCATTCCTTAACAAAAGTATTGCTACTCGCTAAGCTAGCGTCATAATCATGACAAGCAGTAAAAACCGTCACTAATTTATAACTTGCTTGCCTTTTACTTCCTAAAAAAGAAAGTTCCTCACGCGAAATAGAAAAGCCTGTTTCCTCATGAAACTCGCGAAGAGCAGCATCTACTATCTTGCCATCAGACTTAGCAACTATTCCTTTAGGAAGAGACCAAGCTCCAAAATCTACATGTTGCCAATATGGCCCACCCATATGACACAATAAAACCTTATAATCATCACCATCTTTTTTGTATATTAATATTCCCGCACTACGCTTTAGCATCAAATTGTCCTCCTTTCTTAAACGTATCTCGTAATAACTATCTAGTAAACTCTCGAAAGATAAATAGAACCCCTATAGAATATAAAATCTCAATAATTGTCTCTAGTATTAAAAACAACTGACCTAAGACGAGGCTGATTAACTTACTCCATTTTGATATTTTCTTCTATTTTTCTTTCTGAGAAATGACCCGCTTCATCACCATCTATTAAAAAATTCAAAAAAGGTAAAAAAGCAGACGGAATAGCATATTTAGATACCAACTCATCTAAAGAAGCCCAGCAACATTTCTCTTTTCCTTGCTCAGAAATCATAGAACCAGAATCGATTTCTATCCTATAGCTGGTCATCTTCCACTTTTTATGGGTAAAAATGTGCGTATAAGAAATAGCCATTCGCAAACTAGATACTGTATAGCCACAATCATTTAAATACCCTCTAACCTCTTCTTGAGAATAATCATCAGGCAACATAGGAAATTGCCACATATTCGCTAAAAGGCCTGTATCATCTCGCTGACAAATCGCATATTTATCACGATTCTTGATCAATAAAACCGTATAATTTTCTACTTGCTTCTCCTTTTTAGGACTTCGAACAGGTAAAGATAAAAAGGTGTGGTTTTTTCTACTCAAACAAACATCATATAGTGGGCAAATACGACACTTAGGAACACCTCGAGGGATACAAATCATCTCACCCAATTCCATTAAAGCCTGATTAAATTCGCCAGCTTGTCTGGGAATCATGGTCATTAAACGTTGTCTAACTCGTTTTCTGGTGGCTAAAGAATCAATATTTTCATAGCAATCGTATACCCGCATATATACGCGTAAAACATTACCATCTATCGTAACTTGTGGTTCGGAAAAACAAATAGACGCTATTGCGCTTGCCGTGTATTCTCCTATTCCTGGTAATGCTAAAATGGCAGAATACGTACTTGGAAATTCTCCATGATATTGTTCCACGATAATTTGAGCAGCTTTTTTTAAATTTCTAGCGCGATTATAGTACCCTAAGCCTTCCCACAACTTCAATAATTTATCTTCATCTACACAAGCAAGATCAAAAACGGTAGGAAGTTGTTCGATAAAACGAAAATAATAAGAGATAACAGCTTCTATTCTCGTTTGTTGCAACATAATTTCAGAAATCCAAACATGATAAGGACTTGGTTCAATACGCCATGGTAAAGGTCTTTTGTTCTCTCTATACCAAGTAATTAATGTTGAAACTGCTTGTTCCATATTTCACCTCAACTGCATGATAATACAACCATTATATAATAAATTTAAAATTTTTGAAAATAAATTAAGGAATCTTCCAAGAAATGGAAAATAATACATATAGGAGGGAAAAATGAATAACATAAAAAATTTATATCAAAAATTTGAAAGCATCCAAAAAATGGGATGGGTAAAAAGTTATCGGAAAGGAGACACAGGAATAGGAAAAACATTCGAAGAACTGTTAGGAAAAACGGAAGAAAATTTTGAATACCCCGATTTTGAAGGAATAGAAATCAAAACCAAACGTTATTATAGTCAAACATATACCTGTTTATTTAGTGCAACACCAGATGGGACTTATTTATTCGAAACAAAGCGACTAGTCGAAAACTATGGTTACCCGGATAAGGTTTTGACTGATAAAAAAAGGTTAAATGACGCTGTATTCGCAACAGAGAAGACAAATGTTGGCTATGATTATTTATTTCAGCTAAAAGTAAATAGAAGAGATAGACGACTCTATTTATACATCTATGACGTATTCGGGCGATTGCTCGATACCAAGACTTATTGGGAGTTTTCCACACTACAAGAAAAGCTTTACCGAAAATTACAATTGCTCGCTATAGTAACTGCGAAAAGGCAAATACAGAACAATTGGGAATATTTCAAATATGAGAAAATTGAATTTTACAGGCTAATGAATTTTAATCGCTTCATATTCTTAATTGAAAAAGGAATTATTCGAGTAAATTTTAAAATTGGGGTATTTAGAAGCGGGCCACGAAAAGGAGAAATTCATGATCATGGGACTGGTTTTGAAATAAAAAAACAAGATCTTGAAAAACTGTATTGTAAAATTCCAGAATGTGAATATAAAGAGGATAAAAATCAACTTATCAAATAAAAAAAGAATGTAACTTAGAAATTATAGAATAGTGAAAAATTACCTAATTCACAACATGAAAAACAATTGTAATAGTGTGAATCAAATAAATTAATCATAGAAACATAAAAAGAGCTTTCTATCCAAAGCTCTTTTTATAAAGGGTAAACATTAAACAAAATTCCCAAAGAAGTCAAATACTTAAATTTTTATAATACTTTCAAGGAAAAAGAAAATTTTAAAATTTCCTACCACATATATTGCTATCTATTCAAAAGGTCAGGGCAAAAATCTATAATTAAAAAATATTAAGCACTCTGTTTGGGAACTAAACATGTGTTTGCAGGAAAACAAAAAAAAGGTTACCAACCGGTAATCTTTGATAAACAAAAAATGGTCGAGATGACAGGATTTGAACCTGCAACCCCATGGTCCCAAACCACGTGCTCTACCAAGTTGAGCCACATCTCGATGGTGCGCTCGAAGGGATTCGAACCCCTGACCTTTTGGTTCGTAGCCAAACACTCTATCCAACTGAGCTACGAGCGCAGCATAACAAACCAGAATTAACATTAGATTTATTATTAATATGGTGGCTCCGACAGGAATCGAACCTGTGACACAAGGATTTTCAGTCTTTTACCTACTCTTTTTTATAGATTTAAGTAAATCCAAATATCTGACTAATTCGGCCACAATTCGTTGTAATATGGGCATTTCTAAATTAATTTGAACTTTTGGATAATTTAGATAAATTCAAATTAATTTAACTATTTCCCATTCATTCTGTCCACAGTTGTCCACAGATTTTTAGGGGAACTTTTCGTCCACAACTTATATCTGCTTCGCTTGGAACACATATAATATAACATAAAAATAATGGTTATGCAACATTTTTTCGATAAAAAATAAGAAAAGTGGATTTTTCGTCCACAATAATCATATTTCTATCTGTATTTCCTTACCAAATTGTCTTTTTACTTTTTCTAATATTTCTTCATTTGATAACTCACCATATTTATATTTTTCAATATTACCTAAAGAAGGCATATTAGTAATTAGATAATTCTTACTTTTATCAATAATAGATGATAAATTAAAGAAATCAACTTTTTCATTTGAAATTACCTCTAACGTTACTTTTAAATCTTCTAATTTAGATAATTCTGCTTTGCCAATTATGATACTTGCAACGTGTTCTACTGGAATAGTTAAAACATCATAACCATTTTTGAATAGACTTTCTTTTGAAAAACTATTGAATATACTAGTTGCATATTTTTCTATTTTCTTTTTACTTGCATGAACATAACCTCTTGTTGTTCTTAAATCTGCATGACCTGCTAAATCTTGGACATCTCTTTCAGTTAATTTAGGATTATAGTTCATTTGATTAGTTAAATAATAATGTCTTATACCGTGAAATGTAATATCTAGATTTATCCCTTCTCTTATTCGAAATTCTCCCCAAGTTCTACTTATTCTTGGTGGTCTATAAAAGCCACCATACTGATTTAAGAATAAATTAGGTATTTCCTTATAATTAGGATTTTTTATTTTCAAATACTTAATAAAATTCTCTCTATAAACTAAATACTCATCTAATACATCAAAAAATTCCTCTGGCATTGGTATTTTTCTAACACTACTCTCAGACTTTGGTTTATCTTCTATCCAATTACCATTTTCATCACGAACTATAACTGTAATAACACGAACAAGCATTCTTTCACGATCAATATCTCTATCAAGATGTTGGCCTGCAACTTCTTCGGCTCTTAATCCACCAAATAAAGCATATAAATACTGTAATCTATCTCTAATTTTAGCTTTCATTATCTTGTTCTTTATATCGTCTAGTTCTTCAAATTCTGGTACTACAACCTCTTTAACTGTAAAGTCAGGTTCTTCTACATCGTCCATTGGATTTATCTTCAGCCAATTCCAACGGCAAAACCTGTTAAATAATATACTCAACATTGAATACTCATGATGTAAGGTATTAGAAGAAATAGTACCACCTTGTCTTTTACCATTACCTCTTTTAGGCCTTTCTTTTTCTTTAGCAAGTATTTTAGTTAAAAATATTGAATTTATATTTACTATATCGACATTTCCTATCGCTATTTTCAATATTCCTATATATTTCTTATAGCTTGTTATAGTTTGTGGTGCTGGTTTCTTCATCTTATTTCTTAACCACTCAAGATATTCATCACAGGCATCAGAAAAGCCAATGTGTTTGACTTCATCGTGCATACCTAAAGTGTTTTTAGCAAGATATTTTTCATTGGCTTTTATTGCTTCTTCAAGTGTATCAAAACTTTCATCATAATCAATAGGAAATTTAGTTGACTTTTGATATCTAACTCTAAATTTCCCACTAGCAGTTTTAGTAATGTGTGCAGGTAATTTCTTTGTCATATTTAGATACCTCTAAACATTGCTTGATTATTTTTATTCTCTAACCATTTTTCTACACTTGATTTAGGAAAAAATCTTTCTTTGCCATCTTTGATAACTGGAAAATTTTCTTCCTTAATATATCTTGCAAGTTTATATTTAGAGAATATGTTTGGATATAAATCTATTAAATCTTTTGAAGTATAATATACCTCTTTTTCTTCATTAACAACGTTTATATTCAAATCATCATTTTGTACAACAATACGAATAACGTCTGCTAAAGTTATATTTTTTAACATATTATATGTAGCTAAATCTTTCATTGTGTTTCACTCCTTTTCTGTATCATTTGTATATTTTGGTAAACACTTTGCTAATATGTGATTTTACCAAAAGTAATAATATTTACAACCCTTGTATCAAGTTTTATTCTAATATATTATTCAATTCTAAACTACTTGGAAAAATATCTGATTTATTAATTATGTCTTTAGCAAAATCAAGATCAGAACGTAATATCTTATTTTCTTCTTTTTCCTTTTCAAGTAATGACTGAAAACTCTCCTCTGGTGCTTCTTCATTTTTAATATGCCAATATTTATAATCTACTGGTACTGTTTTAGTATAATCAGAAGAATAGCCATTGTATGACTGTAATACACTTATCTCAAATTTATTAGGGTTTTTCCTATAAATATCTGCACAGATAGAAAATATGTTATCTGATAGTACTTTAAGTTCTTTAGGAACATTATTCCGAACATCATATAAATAATAACTATTTATAGTTGTTAATATTGATATTTTTCTTTCTGTTCCTAAAAGATTTCTAGCTTGGTTTTTCAAATACTTATAATACTCACTAATAATGGTATGTATATTAGTAATGCTTCTTCTTCCATTATCAAGCTTCATTTGTGTAAAATCATCAAAAACAATTAATGAGATGCCATCTCCTGTTGCCTTTAAGAATTTATCTTCTGCATAAGCGATTAATTTTTGCAAATTATAGCGAGTAGATATGATAAACTCTGACTCATCAAATAAGATTAAGTGCTTTAGATAATTCATTTTAAAATCACTATAAACTTTAAGATAATTATCTTTATCATAATCTGTATAAGGATCATCAAAAGTAAATGGCTTATCAAATCGATTTACATCGCAAGAATGCCTTACAATAAACCTTTTATATATTGTTTCTTTATTGTAACTAGGCGTTAAATATAGAATATTTTTACCTTGTAATAGTGCTTCATATGCAACATTAATTGCCCACATAGATTTACATACATCATCTTCTCCTATAATCGTAGTTAAAGTACCATTTTGTAATCCATGAATTTTCTCATCGATAAAATCTACACAAGATGATATATTGATTTCAACATCTTCTATTTTTCCTAAATTATCATAGACATTATCATCTTTTATATCAACAATATCTATATATTTATCAAAAAATACTTTAGTAGCATTTTTACTAATTTCACCATGTTCTAATTCACTAATTAATAATTCTAGTAATTCATCTTCTTTTTCTTTTTTTCTTTCCTTAATAAACTCATCAATTTTACTTTCTAACTCTAGTCGCTCATACCCTTCTATATTTTCAAAATCAGGTACGTTTTCTTTATCTAATAACTGTGTTAAAGACTTCTTTAAATCTATCTTGTTAGTTAATTCAAGTTGTTCTAACATAGAATTACACAGTTCTGATTCTTCAATAGTTAAGACATCCGCTTCCTTTAAATAATTAATGTTAGATACTAATTCTTGATGAATAACATTAGTTTTAAAGATTCTTATAAATTCTTCTGAAACCATGTTTCCCTCCTCTTTTTTACCACTCTTATATGCAAAAAATTGCAGCCATATTTTCCTTATAATATAAGAGTTTTATAATATTCATTTGAACTTCACTTTCAAGATTTCGAACTTTACTTTCATAAATGATTAATAGGACTATCTAAATAAATTAGAAAACTAACATCAACATCCCGACCAACATCATTAAGTGCAAAATTATAAATGAGATTTCCATCTAAATCATAATCGTATTGATGCTTTTCTTGAAAATCCTCGGTTTCGTCATAATCATATTTAACCTCATAGTCATATATAGTTTTATTTGAAACAAAGTCTGCTAATATTTCATTTATATACTTTAAAGTCATTTTATAAGTTCTTAATTTATTAGGAAGGCTTTTAAACCCATCAAGTTTAGAAGCAAGAGAATATCCTTTGCATTCGCCTTTCCTAGTTTCATAATGTACTTTTTGAAATATTGAATTGACATCTAACATAAATGAATTGGAATATTTTTTATGTGGATCTTTTCTAATAAATATTTCGATTGCAATGAAATAAGCAATAACGTGTTTCATAGACTGATTCAGTCGATACTGGTAAAATTTAGGAAGCAATATATTAGAATATCTGCGTGATAGCTTAATTACTTTACCAAACTGTGAAAAATGATAAGAAAAAATAATATCATTTTCGCTCTTATAATATAAACTAGTAAAAGAAATTAGTTTTTGCTTGGTTTTCAAATTGTTAACTCCATAATTTCTTACACCTTGAGTCCTAAACTTTGCTTTAGTATCAATAATGATTTCTTTTTTAGATAATTTATTCAAAGTTGTAACATACCTCTTGTAATTAACATCAGAAATTCTTATCTTTTTTGCTTTATCTCGCCTGCGATAATCTCTTTCAAATTCAGTTAATGATAAATCATAATCATAATCCGTTTTTAAGTATCTATCAAATAAGATATTGCAAAATAATATTTCAACATTGCTAAAGTATAAGTTGTCTTTTAATAAGTTAAATATTTTCTCTTGTTTTTGTGTTGATAACTCACTAAATTTATACACATGATTATTAACAGTTAATAAATCTGTTGGTATTTTAGCAATTAAACCTATGCTGTAGTCTCTACCTGAAATCTTATTAATTAGATATTCTTCTTCATCAATAACTTTAACAGTAACACTAGATAAATCTAATTGATAAAGATTAGCAAGGAGATTATCGTGAACAGTAATTATATTTTCTTTACTAAACCTGTTTTTTATTTTAGCCATACTATTTTATCCTCAAAGTTTGTTTTTGGGTTTTATTTCTAGTAACAGGACATACTTTTAATGTAATTGTTCGTGTAGGTCTTATAACTTTTGTTTCTACTTTTACATTAACTGTTTTGGCAGGTCTTTCTTCTGTTACTGTTCTTGTGATAAATTGCCTGCAATTAGGGCAATTATTTTTTATATAATCTGTCATCACCAATTTCTCCTTTCTACCACCAATCCCAATTAATGGCATAGGCTTTATCTCTTGTTTCAAAGTAACACTTTTCACATAATCCTCTAGAATCGTAATTTTTTTCTTTACCACATTTTAGGCAACGCGAATATTTCATACCAGCCATATAATTGTGATAGCATGTATCACAACTTTTGTTCCTAAACTTAGCAAAGTAAGGTTTACCACAATTAAGGCAAAAACTTTCCCTAAAATCTCTCATTTTTTCACCTTCTTTCTGAATTGATTTTTTCGGTTGCACAAGACCATTAAATATGATATTATATCTCTTGTCGAATAAAGGTGGTAAGAATATGGTAAGAAATTGTAATATGCATAACAAACAGATTTCAACAATTAATTTTGATGATGTTACTGATAATATTAGTTATGATTATAAATATATAGAACATTTATTTACTGTAGATAATAATTTAACAGTTGAACTAGATGAGATGGATGAAAGTTGGATATATAGGGAAAAGGAGGATGGGATTTTTATAAGTTCATATAGTGCATTTAATAGTATCTGTGAACTAGGTAAAATGATTATTGACAGAAATGAGTTTACTAACATTAATGAAATAGACAGCGAGAAAGACTTAAATGAAGATACTTATAAAAAGATTATGACCTTAATATTTAATTGGATTAAATTAAATGGGTATCCATACTCCCACTTTGCATTTGACTACAAAGATTTTTTGCCAAAGTATCCACTAATACAATTTGCCTATGATGCTGTTTTTTGCTTTTTAGCAAAAGAAATACACTCTGCAATGATATATTTGCAAGATGCATTTGATTATGATATTATAAGTGAATTAAAACAAAATATTAATTTTTTGAATTTAGGTAACAATTTTAAAGAAATAGTTAATTATATAAACATACATGGTATAGTATTTAAAGAACTAGGTAATTATGATGAATATGAACAATATCTCAATAACTTTAACAAAGGATTTATAGATATACCTAGTATTAAATATCAAGAAAGTGTTGATACAATGTTATTAACTATATTAGCTTATACTATTACTTATAGAGACTATGATTTTAGAATAACTACTCAAAGGCCATTTTATATTCCAGCAATAGAAAAATATAGTAATTATGAAACTGCTCAATCAATAGTTGGGATTGCATATAACAAATTATTAACTTTCTTAATAGATGATGAACTTGAATACAATATTATTCCTTGTAAACATTGTCATAAATTTTTTCACAGTAAAAATGGAGCAAAATACTGTAACAGTAAAGAATGCCAAAAATATAGAAATAGAAAAAAAAGTAAAGATAGTTATAATAGAAATAAGAAAAAGGAAAGTATTTAGGTACTACTTTCCTTCATATATCCTTATATTGTTATAAACAGTATTTCTACATTTTCCCCATAGCCTAGCAAACTCACATAAATTTATTTGCTTTGCTTTATACTGTGCATAATATTTTATAAACATTGGATCTTCATCTAATGTTTTTTTAGTTTTTATTGGCCTACCTAGTTTAACGCCTTTGTCAACAGCATTTTGCAATCCCAGTTTTACTTGAAATGTTTTTAATTTTATATCAAAAGAAGCAAAAACTGATAATACCTGTAGCATTGTACTTGTCATAATATCTAACTCTTTATTTCTACAATCGCATACTAAAGTACCGATTTCTAAACATAATTTATTATTTTCAACAAACTCTAAAATTTCATAAAATGTTTTTGGATTTCTTGCAATCCTTGTTATATCTGTTGAAATTATTGTTGATATACCAGGTTTTACAATTCTAAATAGCTTATCTAGTTCTGTTCTTTTATTAAAATCTGCCTTACCAGTAATATACTCTATAAAAATATTCTCCCTAGGTACACCTTTTTTTATTAACTCATTAACTTCATATTCTACATCTTGTTTATTAGTAGAACATCTTGCAATTCCATAAATTTCTTTTGTATCATTCATATATTTGTTTCCTTTCTAAATAACAATGTCCAAAAAAACATAAGAAAACATTAATTGAACATTTTTTAAAATTTGCACATCATAAACACCACTAAATGTCATAGAAAAAGATGATTTATAACTGCCAAATTAAACAAATGATTTTTTGAACACATAAATTCTAAAAATAAGTGCATACAATTATATGCCCTTATTATCTAATAATTAGTTTTATTCAATTTCTCTGCATTTTCCTTTGAACTTAAAAATGTTGCTTTACTAATAACTACTACCATTTCATTATCAATAACTCGAAGTTGTCCTTTTATTCCTATTATCGAGTCAACAGCACAATACTCATTTATATATTCAGCTTTCTCTTTAGGAACAATACATTTTATAAGATCTGCTTCATAAATACCATCTTTATTTTTCTCGCTGCTTGGTATTCGCAATATCAGTATTATTTTATTATCTTTTTGGATAAGTTCTTTAAACATTCCTACTAATATACACATATTAAGCATTTCATATACCTCCTTTCAAACTACCTTTTACGGTACTGTAAATGTTACCAAAGTTAATAGTAATTACAAGATATACTGGAAAAATAATAAAAAATAACAACGTGTAAACGTTCTTTAGTTGATTAAACAATGAACTACCAACAAAATAACACAAGAAACCATTTAAATTGGAACTAGAAATTAATATATGAAAAAAGAACTTTTGCAAGTTCTCTTAAATATTTAGTCACTAAATAATATTTATAATTGATTACGATTTAAAGAATTAATTTTAATTATCAATCCCCAAAAGAATCTGACTTTTAGTCGTTCTTCGAACGATTCTAAATCCTTTGGAGCAATGTTAGATGCCAAAACTATTTGCTTACTATTAGCATATAAACTATTAAATATATGGAAAAATTCCTTTTGTATTTCATAATTGCTACTTAAGTAATTAATATCATCAAAAAGTAATACATCTATATCATTAAATTTATTGCTAAAGATAGAGTTATCTTCTTTCTTACTATTTTCAAAGTCATAAATAAATTGTTCTGATGAAATATAAAGAACTTTTAAATTGCTATTATCTATAATGTAATTGCCAATGGCGTGCAAAAGATGTGTTTTCCCTGCATTGTTTTCTCCATATATAAATAGTGGATTATATATTTTACTTGGATCTTGAGCTACATTTAAAGCAAATTCATAAGCAACTTTATTATTCATTTCATCTATAACGAAATTGTCAAATGTATATTTATTATTAAAGTTAGATCTTACTTTTTCATTACTTTTAATTAATGTCATAAACTCTTCATCTCCTTATGATATATTAAACTACTAACAGTAAACCCTTTAAAGACACAAATTAAACAAAAGTGTCAAACTTTTATATATCATTACAATATACTATAAACCTTTTATTTATTGAAAGTTAAAAGGACCTTTTAACAAGTCCTTTATACCAGAGTTAACTCTACTCTTTTGTAAATATATGATAAGTTCCACAATGTGCTACACCATTTTGATCTATAGTACCACCAGAACACTCTTTTAATTTATAATTACTATCTATTAAAAGATAACCTTCATCGCCATTAGAATACCAAATTGAAATTGAATATGGATATGTGGTACAAGCAGAAGGATTAGGGCAATCATTTATTACATAAGTACAATAGTTATCCGTCTGACCACTCAAATTTCCAAAACAAGTACCATCAGCATTAAATTGATAATATACATAGCGATTTTCATATAATTTAGGATCTGCACTATACCTACCGACAAAATTATATGTTGTTGGTGTTACTGGTTGAGATGGGGGTTGTACTGGATTTTGATTAGTTGGTGTTTGATTATTACTAGGTGGATTATAATTATTGTTTCCACTATTACTATTATTAGTATTGTTATCAGTTTTTGGTATTTCTTCCCAAACAGCTTTTAATGTAATGTCTTGATTCACTACACTTTCAAAATCATATTTAACACCATTTAACTGCCACTCTATAAAATTGTATCCTTCTTTAGTAGGATTATTAGGTTGACTTACTTTATTTCCTTCCTCTATCTCTTGAGCAGATATTGTAGTACCACCATCACTATCAAATGTAATAGTATAAATTTCTTTGACATTTTCTTTTACTGTATCCTCTAATTCTTTTTTATTTGTTATAGTAAAACTTAACTTAGAAAAATAATCTTCATCCTTAAAATAATCTTTGTTATTCCAGTCTGAATAATACTCAACTTTATCAAATGTTATTCCTTTTTCTTCTGCTATTTTAATTAATAATGATATTGCTTTAGACAATTCCTTATTTTTTAGCTCTGTATCTTTATAAATCTCTTTTGCATCATCATTTACCAACTCATAACTAACAACTTTTGGATTATCACACTCATCTTCTTTACAAGACACAGTAAATGTTAATTTTACTAATGGATTAATACTAACATAAGCATTATATGTAGATACGGTTGGTTCTATTTCTTTATTTTCTTTTTTACTATTATTTAAACTAAATAATAGTATTGCTCCAATAATTAATACTATAACTATTGCTCCAACAGCTATATAAATG
>UQRY01000018.1:5000-38304 GCA_900543675.1 uncultured Mycoplasmatota bacterium | reverse complement strand
TATGCTTGAAAATCAAACATAGACTTATCTAAAAATTTCTCATGCGTTTATCCTGAGAAAAGTAAACATTTTATTGACTTTGACACTCTTTTATAATATAATTTTAACTGGTACATTTTATATATTCCAATTTCTTGCTTATGTCCTGGGAAAATATAAGTGAGAAGGGAAAAGTAAAAGGAGAATATATATGACAAGTTTCATGCAAACAAAAGAAACGGTGGACAGAAAATGGTATGTTATTGATGCCAAAGATCAACCACTAGGAAGAGTAGCTGCTAAAGCTGCACATATGTTAAGAGGTAAACATAAACCTACTTACACACCACATATTGACTGTGGTGACTATATCATCATTATTAACGCTAAAGAGACTAAATTAACAGGAAATAAGTTAGACAAGAAGATGTATTACAATCACTCTATGTATCCAGGTGGATTAAGAGAAAGAACAGCTAAAGAAATGAAAGAGAAATATCCTGTTGAAATGATGGAAAGAGCTGTAAAAGGAATGCTACCACACAACAGATTAGGACGTCAAATGTATAAGAAGTTATTTGTATACGAAGGAGAAAATCATCCACATATGGCTCAAAAGCCTACTGTGATTGAACTTTAATAAGGAGGATAAGTTATGGCAAAGAATAAAATTTATACTGGTACTGGAAGAAGAAAAACTAGTGTAGCTAGAGTAAGATTAGTATCAGGAAATGGAAAAATTACCGTTAATGGAAGAGATGTACATGATTATTTACCTTATGAAACGTTAATCATGGATTTACAACAACCACTAGTTGCAACAAATACAAAAGATATATTTGATGTTGAAGTTTCTGTATCAGGTGGAGGATTCTCAGGACAAACTGGAGCTATCCGTTTAGGAATTACAAGAGCATTATTACAATATGATGAAACAACAGCTAAGGATTCAGAAAATAGTTTCCGTAAAATTCTAAAACCAGCTGGATTCATCACTAGAGATGCACGTAAGAAAGAACGTAAGAAACCAGGTTTAAAGAAAGCTCGTCGTGCTCCACAATTCTCAAAACGTTAATTGATGATCAACAAAGCCAAGATAGTCTCTTGGTTTTTTTCATGCAAAAATTATGGATAAAAAGGGAAGTTAGTTGTTAGGGAAAATAGAAAATTCTGTAATTATTAAAAAATCAATTGACGGATATACAGGCGTTCTATATAATGATTATGCAAGAAGAGAAAAATCTATCGCCTATCCTAGTAGTACATGAAAAGAACAGGGTTAAACCATCAGCATGAAATTCTTAAAATACATAATTTTAAGCAGAGAAACTGCCATTAGAAAAATAAATGCTAGAAGAATTCTATCTAAATTACTAAGAAAGATAGATAGAAGAATAAAAATAATAAGATTTATGATAAATAGTTAAAATAATATATGAAGAGGGAATAGTAATGATACTGAGTGTGAGTGAAAGATGCGATATTGTTGCCTTTTATATGGAGTGGTTCTGTAATCGTTTACAAGTCGGTTTCCTCGATGTAAGAAATCCTTTTTATCCTAAACAAGTAAGTAGAATTGTATTAGATAAAGAGCATATAGAAGCTATTGTTTTTTGTACGAAAAATCCCGAACCTTTATATAAAAGAATCAAAGAAATTCCTTATCCTTTTATCCTTCATGTAACGATAACGCCATATTTAAATGATATAGAGCCGTTTGTACCAGATAAGAAAAAAACGATTGCGATTGTGAAAAAGATTTCTCAAGAAATAGGAAAAGATAGAGTGATTATCCGCTATGATCCTATTTTTATCAGTCCTAAGTACAACATAGACTATCATAAAAAAATGTTTACTAGGCTATGTGAAGAAATAGATGGTTACACTAACCGTATCATTATTAGTTTTGTCGATCTGAAAAGAAATACATTGAAGAATAGAAAAATTCTAAATATGGAGCCATTAACCAAAGAGAAAATAGAGGACCTAGCCTCTTTTATGGGAAAAGTAGCAGCTAAGAATCATCTACTGATTACAACCTGTGCTGAAAATCTTCCGTTAGAAAAATTTGGTTTTCAAAATGTGCCTTGTACTCCAGAAGCAAGTATTCAAAAATTATTAAACAATCACAAGAAATATCGTCAAAATAGAACTAGAGAAAACTGTTCATGTATTGATATGGTTGATATTGGAAACTATAATGTTTGTCATCACTTTTGTCGTTATTGCTACGCAAACTATGACGAAAGCCAAGTGTTAATTAATGAAAAACAACATGATCCTACCTCTAGCTTATTAATCGGACATCTAACTAGCGAAGATATAATTAAAGAAAAAGTATAAGAAAAGAGCTACTAAATAGTAGTTCTTTAAATTCCTATCTTTTCTTGCGATACTTTTGGATAAGGATCTTTTTCATTTGTAATCCCTAAGATATAATCGATACTGGTATCGTAAAAAAAAGCTAATTTTATTAAAACATCTGTCGGTATATCATTCGTTCCAACTTCGTATTTTGAATACCCTGTTTGACTCATCCCCAATACTTTGGCAACGTCTCGTTGAAATAAATCTCTATCCTCTCGCAAGTCGCGTAATCTAGACATATTGTACCACCTATCTGCATTGTAGCATAGGAAATTTTTTCCATTAGTTTACAATCTAAAATAGGTTAAAATAGTTATCAACAACCCGATTTGGCTTAGATAAATATCAAGCACTTAATTATGACAAAGATATAGGTAAATGGTTGGACAGAAAACAGCATAACTGACCTTTATTTTTGAAGATTTGTTTCTGACAAGGGGACAATTTCTAACGCTTGAAAACCTTTAGCTGTTTCTAATAATTTAAATTGAACCAATTGCCCTTGTTCTAAAGTTCGATAACCATCCTGCAAGATATTAGAATAATGGACAAAAATATCTTCGGCTTCATTGTACTCTATAAAACCATATCCGCGTTCATTATTGAACCATTTAATACGTCCTATCATCATGTTCCTCCTTCTATTCTATTTGTGAATTCACTAAAAACTTAAGTAATTTAATCGTATCATAAAAAGAGGGTGAATTTAGAAAAAAGTGATAAAATGTAGTTTTTTCGCGATTTTCGGTAAGTACTCTACAGAAAAAATTGACTATCGGTCAACTTTTTACGCAGTGCACGACGCTTATCACGAGAAATTAATTGTTGTAATGGCTCGTGATCATTTTTAAATTGTATAGTATTATCATGAAAATTTACAGCATCAATATTAAAAAGATTCACGATACAACTACGGTGACTTTTAAAAAATCTAGGATCTTGATGAAGCTTCTTTTCGATATTAATTAAGCTACTACAAATCGGGTAGGTACGATCTATAGTATGAAGAACAGTTACATTGTCGTTAGGAATCTTTTCAAAGTATAGAATATTTTGATAAGGAATTTGTAGAGTATCTCCATCAGATAAAAAGGAAAAGCAGAACTGTTCAGCTGAGTAAGTATAAGCAGTATTGATCGATTCTAAGAACAAGTTTTTGAAGTCCTCTGCTTTTTTAGAGAGAAAGTCTAGAGCTAAAGTCCTTCTGGTAAATTGACTATGCTGGTAGTGTTCGAAATCGGATAACAAGATAATTTGACTACGTCTATCTCCTTGGGCACGAATTTCTCTGGCCAAATCCAATCCGTTTTTTCCAGGCACCTCGACGTCAAAAATAAAAATTTTAATTCCATCTAAATGTTCGATGTGCAAATGCATAAACTCATGATAATTTTGACAACTGAAAATGCGATAGTTTTTCTTTTTCATATCGCCTAAAAACTGATGAATAAGTGATTGATAAATAGTAGAAGATAAAAGAACATCTTCATAAATAATAAAATAAATCATATAAACGCTTCCTAACTTACTCAGTCAGTATATCAAAATAAAAAGATTATGTAAACTTAAACTGATTATAAAATAAAAAAAGCCTGCTAATTTAGCAGGTAGAAACTTTACTGATTGATTATTTAATTTCGATAACAGTTTTAGTCTCAACTTCTTCTTTTTTAGGAACAGTAACAGTAAGAACACCATCTTTGAATTCAGCATTAATCTTTTCACTGTCTAATTCACCAAGATAGAACTCACGTTTGTAAGTACCATATCTTCTTTCACGGCGAATATAATTCTTATCTTTATGTTCTTCTTCTTTCTCTTCCTTTTGAGCAGTTATCGTTAAGTAGCCTTTATCACATTCTACTTTTATATCCTTCTTATCAAATCCAGGAATGTCCATTTCAATATGATAAACACCATCTTTCTCATAAATATCACATTTCATGTTACTCTCCTCAGGTACACTTAAGAAGTTATCAAAAATGTCATCTAAATAATACTTTCTTGGGATTAAATTCATATATCATCCTTCCTTTCATGATTCCATAATACCACTTTAGTTAGCACTTGTCAATAGTGAGTGCTATTTTTTTTTAAATATTTTAAATGTGTAAATTTTATCGTGATAAAGATAATTTTCTAATAGAAAATTTTGTAATAAGCTTGTGAGATAAAAAATAAAATGATAGACTCAAAATATAAAAAGCTACTTATTTCTAGTAGCTTTGGTATAAGGTCTCTTATCATCGGTGAATTCAGTCAAGTAATCGATACTAACATGATAAAAGTCCGCTAATTGTTTTAATACTTCGATTGGAACATTCAAATTTCCATTTTCATATCTAGAGTAAGTAGTTTGAGAGCAGTGTAGTAATTTAGCTATGGTAGACTGTGTCAAATCGCAGTCTTCGCGTAGATCTCGTAGTCTTCTCATACAATCACCAAATTCATTCTATAATATACCGATGTCGCATATTGACATTTATGCGAATTGCGCATAAAATGAAATCATCAGGAGGTGCTTATGTTGTATGGAGTACGCCACAATGTATATGAAATATGTAATCAAGCCGTTAGAAAATAAAGTAAAAGAAATAAAATGGAAAATATATCATAAGCGCTTTTATCTTTCTAAAAAACAAGATGAACAATATTTATTAAAAATGGAAAAATTATTATTCAGCTATTATGAAAAATTAGATCAAATCTTAGATGAAGAATTAAATCTTCCAGAATAAAGATAGCGACTTATCCCTATTTTCTAGCATAAGGCTTTTTAATATCCGTAAAATCTGTTAGATAATCAATACTGACATGATAAAAAAGAGCTAACTGTTTTAATACATCGATCGGAACACTTAATCTTCCATTTTCATATCGAGAATAAGTCGTTTGGGAACAATGTAATATTTCCGCTAGATCTTTTTGTTTTAAGTCTCTATCTTCTCGTAAATCACGTAGTCTTCTCATGTTATCACCAGTCAATATTCTATAGTATGCTTTTTGCGCATATTGGCTTTTATGCGAAATGCGAATAATATTCACCAAATAAAGTTTTAAACCACGCTTACTTTAAAGACAAAAACATATACTTTATTAGGTGATAAAATGACGAAAAAAAGATGGGGATTCGTAATTTTTTTAGTGATAATTATGATTCTATTATTAGGATTCTATCCAAAAGTTAATGCGGTAACTGAAGACTTGCCACTCCTAGGCAGAGTAATCTTTGTCGATCCTGGGCATGGAGGACGTGATCCTGGAACGATGTATGGAAATATTATGGAAAAGGATATTACGCTAGAAATCTCAGAAAAGCTTAGAGATCAACTAAGTGAAAAAGGAGCTATTGTGTATATGACTAGAGAGACAGATACTGATTTATCTAGTGAGTGGGATGAAAGAAAAAAACGAGGGGATCTCTACCGTCGTATATTAATGTATAAGAAATATAATGCCGAAATGTATTTATCCATTCACATTAACCATTATCGGAACCCTAGTTGGAGTGGAGCGGAAGTATTATATAATGGAATTAATCCCCAAAATAAAGTATTAGGCGAAATTTTAATGAAAAATTTCAAAACAGAATTAAAAACCCAACGCTCTTTAAAAACAACAGATCTCTACATGTATAAAAACACTACCGTTTTAGGTGTATTAATTGAATGTGGATTTCTCTCTAATGCGAATGAACGTTATTTACTACGAACAGACGAATATCAAAAAAAGCTTGCGAAAATTATTACGAATAGTGTAATCGAGTATTTTCACTATTACTAATATAGATATAGATGAAAACTAAATTATTCCCTATAGAAGAACAGCAAAAAAATAAATATTTTTAGCACTCGATATTGACATTTGCTAATTTGCGTAGTAAGATAAAAACGATCGAGTTGAAAATAAGAAAGAGGGAATGAAAATGAAAAAAAGACAATTCAAAGCAGAATCCAAAAAGCTTTTGGACCTAATGATTCATTCGATTTATACAAATAAAGAGATCTTTTTACGTGAGTTAATCTCTAATGCCAGTGATGCGATCGATAAATTATACTATCGTTCTTTAACAGATAAGAAACTTAAAGTAAAGAGAGATTCTTTTGAAATAAAATTAGCCATCGATAAAGAAAAACGTGAATTAACGATTCAAGATAATGGTTGCGGTATGACCGAAGAAGAATTAGAGAACAACTTAGGTACAATCGCCCAAAGTGGTTCACTTGCCTTTAAAGAAGCAGCAGATAAGAAAAAAGACATTGACATTATTGGTCAATTCGGTGTTGGTTTCTATTCAGCCTTTATGGTTAGTGATGAAGTAAGTGTAACTAGCCATTCTGTAGATAGTGATAAAGCTTACCGTTGGACTTCTAAGGGTGCCGATGGATATACGATCGAAGAATGTGATAAAGAGGAAATAGGAACAACCATAACACTAAAAATAAAAGAGGATACTGAAGAAGAAAAATATAGTGAGTTCTTAGAACCATATCGTATTCAAGGAATCGTCAAAAAATATTCTGATTATATTCGTTATCCAATTAAAATGGATATTGAACATCGCCACTTAAAAGAAGGATCAAAAGATGAATATGAGAGTCATATCGAAGAAGAAACATTAAACAGTATGATTCCTATTTGGAAGAAAAATAAGAAAGACTTAAAACAAGAAGAGTATAACCAATTCTATCAAGAAAAATTCTTCGATTATGAAGAACCACTCCGTACGATTCATACTTTTGTAGAAGGACAATGTAGTTACTATGCCTTACTTTATATTCCTAGTCATGCTTCTTATGACTACTATTCTAAAGAGTTCGAAAAGGGACTTTCTCTATACGCAAACGGCGTAATGATTATGGATAAATGTAGTGATTTATTACCAGATTATTTCAGTTTCGTTAAAGGCTTAGTAGATAGTAACGATTTATCTTTAAATATTTCTCGTGAGATGCTTCAACAGGATCGTAAACTACAATTAATTGCTAAGAATATCGAGAAAAAAATTAAAAGTGAACTAATGGATTTACTAGAAAACGATCGTGAAAACTATGAGAAATTCTTTAAAGCATTCGGTATGCAGTTAAAATTTGGTATCTACAACAACTATGGAATGGATAAAGATAAGTTAAAAGATTTAATGATCTTCTATTCATCAACAGAAAAGAAAATGGTAACCTTTGGTGAATACATTTCTAGAATGAAAGAAAATCAAGATAAGATTTATTATGCATGTGGAGAAACAGTAGATAAAATCGATGATCTTCCACAAGTAGAAAAAGTAAAAGATAAAGGATACGAAATTCTTTACTTAACTGACTATGTAGACGAATTTGTGATGCAGACATTAACCGAATATGATAATAAAAAATTTGTCAATGTCAGTACAGATAACCTAGATTTAGATACCGAAGAAGAAAAAGAAAGTTTGAAAAAACAAAACGAAGAAGCTAAAGATATGTTTGCGAGTATGAAAGAAGCATTAAAAACAGAAATTCAAGATGTCAGATTCACCAATCGTTTAAAGAATCATCCTGTATGTTTAACTTCAGAAGGGGCAATTTCTTTGGAAATGGAAAAAGTAATTAATGCGATGCCAACTGATGAAAAGGTAAAAGCAACAACTGTAATGGAAATCAATGCTACTCATCCAATCGCTGAAAAATTAAAAGATCTATATCAACATGATAAAAAAGAATTAGAAAGCTATACAAAGATATTATATGCTCAAGCTAGATTGATTGAAGGACTTCCAATTACTAATCCAACAGAAATCACTAATCTAGTATGTGAAGTAATGTCCAAATAAAAAAGAATAATGAAGATGAAACATTATTCTTAAGTAACAATAAATATAATTTAACTAAAAGTAGTATGTCTAGACGTACTGCTTTTTGTTTGTCAAAGCGCTACTAATAAAATTTAATGGGATAGTTGATACTCAAAGAAAAGTATATTTCTACTATCCGCTTAACCTTATTTTACTTCTTTCTGTAAATAAGTATTGGGATAGTAATGTTCTAAAATCTGGCGATAATTGTAACCAGCTTTAGCCATTCCTTCCGCACCATATTTACTAAGTCCTAAACCGTGTCCATGTCCTCTGGTAGTAAAAGTAGTGTAACTATCTTCAATACTGATACTGAAGTCATTGGAATTGAGCCCAAGTCTTCTAGCCAAAATTAATCCGTCAAAAACTTTATCTCCAAATTTCACATATTTTACGCGATGCCCAATAGTTTTTACCAAAATTTCAACGGGAGTATTTTTAGTAATTTCGACTTGTAACAGCTTACTTAAATAATCGTTAGGTACAATCCTTCTACTAACCGAATTATGATCCGTTTCAAAAAAACTAGATACACTAACTAAATACGGATAAGCAAGTTTTAAAACATTACTAGAGTCTTCTGTTTTTCCATTACTAGATAAATGATAATAAGCATCAATATAATCCCCATCAAACATGAGTACCTCATTTTCTGTATCTTTGATAGCCTTTCTAATTTTTTTAGTATACTCATCATAATGATTACCCCAAATTTCTTTTAGGTAATGTTTATCCCGATAGATTTGTACCGCATTATAATCTTTAATTTTTAACCCTTTGCTTAATCGTTTCGAAGCGTAAGTTCTAGCAATAACAGCTTGTGCTTTCAAAGCTTCATCATGAAATACAGCTGGCATCTCTCCAGATACTACGCCAAAAATATAGTCATCCATTTTAAGTCGTTCAATGATTCCACTACTACGATCCAAATCGATAAATTTGTTGCTTAAACCTGCTTCTACGCCAATAATTTCTACTAGTCGGTCATTCTTCTTATCGTAATTACTCAAATCTACAGAAACTACCACTACGTCATTAACAACAACATAAATCATATCTCCAGTAAAATCAATTCCCATATTCTCTACATAGTGTGAGATTTTCCGATATAGTTCTATCGGTTCTCTTTCATTACGATGAAAAATAAATTCACTAGCATACTCTTCGCGATTATTTAAATACAAATACAAAACATCTTTTCCATCTACATTAACCATTAAATACTTATAAAACATATAAATCACCTAATACTAGTATTAGATGATTATCCCAAAAACATACAAACAAAACAGGAAATTAAAAAAGAAACTAAAACTCGAAATATTTTAGTTCCTTTTGCTTTGAACAATCTTTTCCTGTAACATAACTTTGATTACCTAAAACCTTTTTCAAATTAATTTTTTTATCGTAATAGAAAAACTGATTAATCTCTTCGATCATCGTAACCGTTTTAGAAAGCGCTTCCGTATATAATTCTAATAATGATTTTGTACTGTGGGTTCTTTTATCCGTTGGATTGTACCACTTTTTATGTTCTAAATTTAAAAACCACGTATATTTATGCATCTTCATATGATAAGAAAGAGGTGCCTTTCTAAGTAAACTTTTTGGACAAACTGAATCAATGAGCGAAAAGCTAAGTCGTTTCCACCCGATAGGATCGTAACGAAATACGCGGAAAAAAAAGCGCATCTGAGAAATAGCTTTTAAATAATAAGTATGAAATTTATCTAAGCCAAACACCTCTCGGTAAGTAAAGTCCATGACTTCGATAAGATCAGGACTAAGTGTATCGACATTAAAACAAAATTCATGACACTTAAACTTGTGTGGTTTTTTATGTTCTCTAATCATGACTAAATAGTTATCAAAATAAGATTCCATTTCTCCATGTAATTGATTATAACGATATGTATTCTTATCCTTTTTATAGTACTCACCAGTACGGTATATCACATATGGATGAATCGTTGAATCTAGGACATAATGACTTAACATTCCATAGAGAAAAGCAATCACTTCAGGATGATATTGATAGTGATTGTATTTAATATAATTAACTAAAGTAGAAAAAAAGTCATAACTTTTATGACGATGAAAATATGAACCAAAATCACGCATCTTTTTTCCTTTTTTTAAATTAGTAAGATTATAAAAAAATAATACGTCCATATTTTGCGCAGCCGTTTTTAATAATTCTTTATGTTCCACTAATAATTCTTTGCTACGGATACTTAAACGGTCGTAGACATCCATTACAAAATATGCATGGGTAATACTACTTGCCATAATCTAATCACATCCAAAAGAAATTATATCATCAATTATAGAATATGTAAATTTCCCTGTTCTTGTTCCATAGATAAATGAAGAAAATAAAAAGCAAAATAGTTAGAAATAAAGTCTCCCATTTTTCCCCATATTTTTTCACAATTTTTTCATACAATTTACATAATTTGTGTGCTATAATTTATGGTAGGTGATGAGTGGTATGGCTTTCGATAAAGATTTTAAAACCCTAGATGAACAGATAACAATCCTAGAATATAAAGGTTTACAAATCAAAGATAAAACTTATGCCAAAAGAGTTTTACTAAGAGAAAACTATTTCTTTTTAAATGGTTACCGTCATCTATTTCTAAAATCAGAAAATGATAAAAGATTTATTGAAGGAACAACATTTGAAGAAATTTATAGTCTCTTTTTATTCGATCGGGAGTTTCGTAATATTATTTTCAAAAACTTATTGATTATTGAAAATAATATAAAATCAATAATTGCTTACCAGTTATCTAGAAAATATGGTTATAAAGAAAGTGATTATTTGAAGGCAAAAAACTTTACTCATACGCCCCAAAAATCCAGACAAGTTAATGACTTAATTAAAAAAATGAAACGTCAAGTAAGAATAAATGCTCCTCAACATGCCGCAACAATGCATTACGTAAATAATTATGGTTATATTCCATTATGGGTTTTAGTAAAAGTATTGTCTTTTGGAATTGTTGGTGAACTGTATTCGATATTAAAAAGAGAAGATCAGAATAGTATTGCGGAAGTTTATGGACTTGATGCTGATACTCTCCAAAATTATTTACCAATCTTAGCGAATTACCGCAATTTATGTGCCCATGAAGATATCGTGTTTGAGAATAGAACTCAAAGAGAATTAGGAGCGACAATCTATCATAAGTTACTTAAAATTGAGCAGGAAGAAGGCGAATATCTACAAGGTAGAAATGATATTTTTGCACTTGTCATCATAATAAAAGAGTTATTAACAAATATGGAATTTAAAAATTTAACGGAAGAAATCAAACATATACTAGAAAATTTAGAATACAATCTAAAAACAATTACAATGGATAAAGTATTAGCAAGAATGGGCTTTCCTGCCAATTGGCAAGAACTCGCAAATATAACAAAGAAGGTGGAAGAATGAGAGAAAAATTAGTAAAGTTTTTGAGTATTCTTTTGTTGGTAGCAGTAGCCGGTGGCGTCGGAGGATATGCAACCTATTATTTTATGCAAGATGAAATTAAGGAAAATAATCAAATCGTCAATCAGACAACAAACACAACAGGCGTTGTGAAATGTAATTCTGATATTACCATTGATGAAACTGGAATTGCGCCTGCCGTAGGAGAAATCTATGATGCTACTGTAACATTACAGAACTATCAAAATGGAAGATTAACTTCTTCAGGAAGTGGATTTATTTATAAGAAAGATGAAGATGCTAAATATGCTTACGTTTTAACTAATCATCATGTGGTAGAGGGAGCTGATAAATTACTTGTTACCCTATCTAGTGATGACCAAGTAGAAGGTACAGTATTAGGTAGTGATCGTTACATGGATCTAGCGGTTGTTAGAATCGATGGCGAACTAGTAACACAAGTAGCCAAAATTGGAAATAGCGAAGAATCTAATGTAGGTGACACTGTATTTACCGTTGGTACTCCAATCGGTTATGAGTATCGTGGTACAGTAACCAAAGGAACTTTATCAGGTAAAAATCGTATGGTAACTGTCAGTGTCGATTCAACAAGTGACTGGGTAATGAATGTTTTACAAGTAGATGCTGCAATCAATCCAGGAAATAGTGGTGGACCACTAGTCAATATTAATGGCGAAGTAATCGGAATCAATTCATTAAAATTAGTCGAAGATGAAATCGAAGGTATGGGCTTTGCTATTCCTATCGAATATGCCATGAAATATGTTGATGAATTAGAATCAGGTAAAGAAATCGAACGTCCATTAATTGGAATTAGTATGTTAAACGTAACGGATAGCTATCGTTTATATCAATATAATATCAGAATAGATTCTGATATCGAAGAAGGGGTAGTAGTTGTTGGAATTACTTCAGGTAGTGGAGCCGATAAGGCCGGATTACGTGTAGGTGATGTCATTACTGCCGTAAATGGAAAATCAGTTAGTAACGCTGCTTATTTACGTTATCAATTATACCAATATGAAGTAGGAGATACGATTCAACTTACTTATAATCGTGATGGAGACGTTAGAACAGCAGATGTTACTTTAACTAAAGTAGAAGAATAAAAAAGAAAACCAACTAGAAAGGTTAAACAGTTTCTTACTATAGAAACAAGGTTTATACCAAATGATAGTTGGTTTTTTTCTGTCATAAAAAGACCTTCCATTTCTAGCTAAAAAATGTTAAAATAAAAAGGCGAAAAGGGAGTAAGTATGGAAAAATATCAAGTAATTGAAAACAGTTTAATTACCAAATTTAGAAAAGATATCTGGGCAAAGTTTGTCAAAGGGGTAAAAGAGTTTGAAATGATCCAAGAAAATGACAAAATTGCCGTTTGTATGTCAGGAGGAAAAGACTCTTATATACTAGCTAAATGCATGCAAGAAATTCAAAGGCATGGGAAAGTAAAGTTCGAGCTAGTTTTTTTAGTCATGGATCCTGGCTATACTAAAGAAAACAGAAGAAAAATTGAAGAGAATGCGAAAATTTTAGCCATTCCTATTACCATAGTAGAGAGCGATATTTTTCAAGCAGTAGAAAAAATAGAACAGTCTCCTTGTTATTTATGTGCAAGGATGCGTAGAGGTACATTGTATAGTAAAGCTCAAGAACTAGGCTGTAATAAAATCGCTTTAGGTCATCATTATGATGATGTCATGGAAACTATTCTTCTTAGTACCATTTATGGGGGAGAATTTAAAACGATGATGCCTAAACTACACAGTACGAATTTTAAAGGGATGGAATTGATTCGACCACTATATTATGTACGAGAAAAAGATATTATTTCTTTTGCTAAATATCATCAGCTAGAATTTTTAAATTGTGCCTGTAAATTTACGGCTGAAAATAATGATCAGAATTTAAACAGTAAACGTTTAGTGATTAAACATCTAATCGCTGAATTAAAAAAAGATAATCCATACATCGAAAATAATATTTTTAAAAGTGCTTTTAATGTGAATCTAGATACGATTATCGGCTATCATCGAAAAGATTTTGAGTATAATTTTTTAGATGATTATGATAAGGAAGACAAATAGAGAGGAGTCTACTAAAGATGGAACTAGGAAAAAACAAATTAGCTAAATCTTGTTTATTAGAATTAAGAGAAGTATTAACCAGTCAAGAACAAAATACTGATCATTATTTTTCTTTAGAACAAATACTAGGAGGATTGGAGAAAAACTGTACTCTCCTTTTCGATTATCCGATTCCGGATAGTAGAGGATTATTTCAACTACATCTTATCTCTTTTAGAGAATATCGATATCTAACTCTTCAAATCCAACATCCGATATTAGCAAGAGATAATTTCTATTTTGAACTTGATTTTGACTTAAAGGGAAATAATGGTTCTATACATACGAATAGTGAATATCTAGATAGAAAAGTAAACCAGATGATGATTGTAGAGTACGGAGATTATAATCCATATCATCGAGGAGAAAACCAATTTTTAACAAAGTTAAAACAACATATTTTCTTTAGACAAGAATATTTTCCTGTTGAAATAAGAGAATACTTGGCTCAAAACGCACCAAAACAAAAAATAAAAGTTTAAATAATAAAAATGTATGTTATGATAAGGGTAAGATAATTATCATAGCCAAAAGGTGGATAATCGTCCATCTTTTTTTAGTAGGAGGGGCCATGTCAATTTTACAAGTAGAAAACTTATCTAAACATTATGGAAAAAATGAACAGTTAGTAAAAGCGCTTGATGAAATCACTTTTTCTGTGGAAAAAGGGGAATTTGTTGCGATCGTTGGCGCATCAGGTAGTGGAAAAAGTACTTTACTTCATTTAATTGGTGGAGTAGATAAACCAACAAGTGGAAAAATCATCGTTGACGGTGTGGATATCACCTCGTTAAAAGAAGAAGAGCTAGCCAAATATCGGCGAGAAAAAACAAGTATTATCTATCAATTTTATAACTTGATTCCCGTATTAAATATAAGAGAAAATATTGAATTTCCCGTACTGATAGATGGAAAAAAGGTAGACGAAGAATTCTTGAGTGAGTTAATTGAAGTACTTAACCTTCAAAATAGAACTAGCCATTTACCCAATGAATTATCAGGAGGTGAACAGCAACGAGTTGCTATTGCTCGAGCACTATTAATCAAACCGAATTTACTGTTAGCCGACGAAGCAACTGGAAACTTAGACAGTAAGGCAACTCACCAAATATTAGAATTATTAACTCTTACTAATCAAAAGTATCAACAGACAATCCTCATGGTTACTCATGATTTAGAGCTAGCCCGATATGCGAGTAGAATAATCACAATCAAAGATGGAAAAATAGTCGCCGATGAAAAAAGGAATAAAAATGGTAATGAAAGTCTCTCTTTAAATCAAGATAAAGGAAAATTAACTGATGAAAACGCTGTATAAAACAACCCTCCGTATTTTAAAATATAATAAAAAAAGAACTTTTGTTACCATACTTGGCGTAATTTTATCCAGTATATTAATGTTTGGAATTGGTTTGATGTTTTCGACAATGCGAGAAAACTTGCTAGTGGAAGCTAGAAGAAGTGGTGGCTATCAACATGTTACTTTTGCCAATATGACACCAGAGAAGATGACGGCTTTTCCTTCAGATAAAATCGACTGGCTAGTAGAATATCAAACTTTAGAAACAATAGAAACTATTAACGGTATCGCGAATTTGATTGCGATCGAAGATGTCCCAGCTGGTAGTTTTGAATTATTAAGTGGTCGTCTTCCAAAGAAAGAACAAGAAATTTTAATTTCTAGCGGGTATCAGAAGAAAAATCATCTTCCTGTAGGAAGTGTGATGGAACTGGAAAATGGACGCTTTTATCAAGTAGTTGGTGTATATAAAGAAAGTAAAATTTTTTATTACGAAGAAAAAGAAAATAACCAACGAGAATTTTTCTATACATATCAAGAACTATCAGGTCCAAGAACAGTAGCGCTTATTTACCAAGATCCTAAAGATGCTTATCAAGAAATCGACAAGGTAGCAGCCAAGTTAGAATTGCCTTACGAAATGGTGATGGGAGAAAAACAATATGAAGGCGTAAGCATCAATGGTAATCTCTTGATGTTGTATGGAAGTATCCGTGATTCTTCTAAAATGGCTATGATGGTATGTTTACTAATTATTGTTTTAAGTATTTTCGCAATTTGTTGCTATGTAGTCATCTATAATTCTTTCTCGATATCTACTGCGGAAAGAAAAAAGATATATGGTGTTTTAAAAAGTGAAGGTGTATCCTATAAACAATTAGTAAGAGCTACTCGTCTAGAAGTATTGGTTATCGGTCTCATCGCCATATCCATCGCCTTTGTTCTTAGTTTAGGTTTAGTTGGAGTAGTTCTTTTCATCCTAAACAAAGTAGTTCATGAAATTGGTGTTTCTCCATTTAAAGTAGCTATTTATCCATTATTCATTATTATCTCTTTATTCTTTATTTGGGCAACACTTTATATATCCGCTATGGCTCCAGTTTATAAAACAGTCAAACGCTCTCCCATTGAATTATTAAGACAAACTTCAGATATTAAAATAAAAAAGAAACATAAATTAAGAAAAAACAAAACCAAAAAACGACCATTATTTGGAGTATTAGGAAATTTAGCCTTTAAAAACTTTAAACGGGATCAAAAAAAATATAAAGTAACGATTGTTTCACTTTGTATTAGCTTAATTTTGTTTATGACTTTTGGAACCATTATTAAACAACTAATCAATGAATTAAATAGTCAGGAAAGAACCCCAGGATATCAAATTTATCTATATCTACCATACTCTAAACATCAGGAAAGTATTCTTAATCAAATCAGCCACTTAGAAGAAATAGATGACATCTATCAAAAACAAAAAGTTTTTTATTACGATGACCAGATAGATCCTGATGAAAATGAAAAAGGAAATCTCATTGGGATAGTTCAAGTGGAAGACGAAGTGTATGAAGTATATAAAAAAGAGTTAGGGTTAACTGAGGATAAAATCATTTTTGTCAATAGGAAGCCAATTTATCGTTATAATGAAGAGAAAAGTGTCGATGAATTCGTTCGCTTTGATCCTGTTTATCCAGATCCAACAATATCCACTATAAATCTTAGTCAATATATACATCCATTTCCAGAAATTGATAGTGACTTATTCCCAATTACATTTGATAATATCTTCATGACTGAGAAACTTCCTCCTGTAGAAGAAAACTATACTGAGGATAACGCAATTAGTTGGAACTCCATTATCTTGAATGAAGAACAATATCAAGAGTTTATCTATACCCAGCCCTCTCGGATTCAAGAAGAAGCAACTATAAAACATCTTTTTATCAAAACAGATAGTTATAAGAAGTTAGATAACGAAATCAAAGATATTTTAGGTAGTTTACCAGCTGAAGAACGAGCAAATATTACTTACGAAAATATCAATATGGAAAACTATCAAATCCATATCATGATCTTAGCGGTAAAAATCGCTCTTTACAGTATTACTTTCCTAATCGGTCTCGTCGCGATTACTAATATGGTAAATACGATTCATACCAATATGATTTTAAGAAGTAGAGAAATAGCGGTCTTAAAAAGTATGGGATTATCCAATAGGGGACTTAGAAAAATGGTAATGTGGGAAGGCATTTATTTAGCACTTAAAACTTATCTATGGGGAATACCGATTTCTTTAATCATCGTCATGTTGATAAAAGCATTCTATCCTATTTCTGAAAATGAAGTATTTATTTTTCCTTATGATTATTTATTGACTAGCTTACTGGTGATTGCCGTAGTCATTATCCTAACAATAGGGTATTCGACGAAGAAAATAGGTAAACAAAATATTATTGAAACGATTCGTGAAGACTCTATTTAAAAAGAAACAGGGATGATTTTATTCGTCCAGCTGTTTCTTTTTTTGAATGATTTTAGCAGGAATTCCTACGACTGTCGCATAAGGGGGAACATCTTCTAAAACAACGGCATTAGCCCCAATTTTGGCATGTTCATGAATAGTAATATTGCCTAAGACTTTAGCCCCACAACCAATAGTAACAGAGCTTTCGATTGTCGGATGACGCTTGCCTTTTTCTTTACCAGTACCACCTAAGGTGACACCATGATATAAAGTAACATCATCCCCGATAATTGTCGTTTCTCCTATAACTACTCCTGTACCGTGATCAATGAAAAAATTCTTTCCAATCACTGCGCCAGGATGAATTTCAATTCCTGTTTTTCGTTTCGCTCGTTCTGAAAAATATCTAGCCCAGAAAAAATGTCTTCTTTGATAGAGAAAATGAGAGATTTTATAGTGTAGAAGAGCCCGAAAATAAGGATATAAAAGAAGCTCTCTAACATGATGAATAGCTGGATCGCGTTTTTTTACCATCTCATATTGTTCCTTTAAGAATCCCATAATCTTCACCTAGTGTATTATATGGAGATATATGGTTGTGTGAATAGGGTAAATAACTAGTATTTAGAAAAATAATCAACATGTGAAGAAGGGAAAAAGAAATAATGAAAAGATAATGAAATTTTGAATATTTAAAACAAAATAATGATCATTAAAATAAAACCCCATTCCTATGCTTAGAAACGGGGTTCTATCAAACTAAAGTTCTTTTATTTAATATTTTATTTTTTGGACGATATTCTTCTAATCCATTTTCAGTCATTTTATACCATTTAGACTTGTTGTCCATTCGACTATATATTTGGTAATCTGTTTGATTTGGTCTATACATCATTTCACCATGCATGGTACCAAAACCATCTGCAAAAACAAACCATAGCTTGTCTGACTCAAAATCAGTCATTAAAATTCCGCTTGCCTCTATAAATGCTTGAATTTCTTCGTTACTAATTTTAAAATCAGTAATAACTTTGGAAATTTTAGAATCAATTTGAGATTGGTATTCTCTATAAAAATTGCCTTCGGAAATATGTAATGGTTCAAATTTATCTTTTTCAGGTAACAGTAACATGGCAAGCAAGTTAGCTGGATGTGGATGATATCCACTTTGATAAAACTCTTTCAATGAATTTTCATACATTTCCAATAATACATTTTCTTCCATGATATTCCCGTCTTTCTTTATATAAAAAGTCCAAATAAAAAATTGGACTTTATCTACATCTGGCAGGGGATGAGAGAATCGAACTCCCAACAGTGGTTTTGGAGACCATTATTATGCCATTTAACTAATCCCCTATAAATTTTCTTCGACAAAACAAATTATAACATATTCATTTTCAATATTCAATAACACTTTTACTATTTTCATCATATTTTACAATAGGTGATATTATGATAGTACAATATACGAGCAAGGAATTAGACTTATTAGCCAGATTGATGAGAGCAGAAGCATTAGGTGAGGGGGATCTAGGTATGCTTATGGTTGGAAATGTCGTAGTCAACCGTACCATCGCCGATTGCTTGACATTTAAGAATAATCGTACGATTACCGATACGATTTACCAGTCACCTGGGGGCTTTGCTGGAGTAAATAGTAATCTATTCTTTTCAAGCGCAACTACATTAGAAAAAAATTTAGCAGAGCGTGTACTAAGAGGAGAATATTTTTATCCAGCAACTAATGCGCTATGGTTCTATGCACCAAGTGGGGAAGCTAATTGTGTAGACTTCTGGTATGAACAAGAACTAGCAGGAAGATATAAAGGACACTGTTTTTACCAACCAGATGCGGGAGTTTGTCCACAAATTCGCTAACTTCAGTTCATTATACAACTGTCATAAGATTACCCTATATTCGTTATTCATTTTTTATTTCATAGAAAAACTATAGAAGAAAACGTAAAGTTTCATATTCTATAGTTTTTCTAATTATTGTGGAATGATTAATTGTTGTCCGATTTGTAACACATCACTAGTTAGATTGTTTAACCGTCTAAGTTCTGCTACTGTCGTATTGTAGCGATTAGCAATTGACCATAAACTATCGCCACTTTTTACGGTATAAGTAATCGGATTAGGCATTGATGAGTTTGGAATTCTAAGAACTTGCCCGATTTGCAATACATCACTAGTTAAATTGTTTAACCGTCTAAGTTCTGCTACTGTCGTATTATAGCGATTAGCAATTGACCACAAACTATCGCCACTTTTTACCGTATAACTAATTGGTGTATTTTCTCCTATTGGTGGTGTAGAAGAGCCCTGATTGGGTATAATTAGCTGCTGTCCTACTTGTAATACAGTAGAAGTTAGATTATTGGCATTGATCAAATCATCTACACTGACGCCAAATTGATTGGCAATCTTCCACAAACTATCGCCACTCTTTACGGTATAAGTATTCGTAGTAGAAGATCCAGACGTTGGAATCCGCAATGTTTGACCTATTGACAAAACTGTAGTCCCTAAATCATTTAAGTCTATGATTTGTTGAACCGAAGTGTTAAATTCATTGGCTATTTTATAAAGAGTATCTCCACTTTTTACCGTATAATTAATATAATTTTCACTAGGTGGCGCTGTTTCTTCCTTCTCTGAGACGATTAACACTTGCCCGATTTGCAAGATATTACTAGTCAAATTATTCCATTTCTTTAACTGATCTACTGTTGTTCCAAATTTTTGTGCAATACTATATAAACTATCCCCCTTTTGAACAACATAAGTTTCTTCTGAGATACCATCAGGAGCTACGTAAGGAACACCAATATATCTAGTAACTGCTCTAACTACAGCTTCTACATAATCTAAGAGATTATTTTGTAGTCGTTTAACATCATTAGGATTGTCGATAAATCCATATTCAATAAGTAGTGAAGTTGTATCAGGAGTTTCCCGCATAATATAATAATAGTCTTTAGAAGGATCTTCGGGTAATCTTTTTTGATAATATGTCCTAGTAGGTTGCCCCTCTGAACCAATTTCTTCTAGTATCTGTCTTGGCAAAGTAGAAGAACTACGTAGAGGATAAATGATTTCAGCGCCTTCGCCACCTCCCGAATTAATGTGATTAGATAAAATAATCACTTTAGGATCAGTGCCAAAAGAATTATTCATGGTATTTAATCGTTGTTGTCTACTTAAAGTGACATCACTATCTCTAGTAATCGCAACGGGTACACCTAATTCTTTAAACCGATTATACATATAATTAGCTGCTTCTAAAGTAAAGTCCTTTTCTCTTAGTCCTCCACTTACTGCACCTGGATCATCGCCACCATGTCCAGCATCAACCACAACACCTGTTACTCTTTGCTCATTCATAATATTCACCTCTACATTAAAATATGTAAATATAGGCATTTGGTTACAAAAAGCATTTAAATACAATACAAAGCATCTTTTTTACAAAACAACCTTACATTCTTAAGTTTTAGTGGGTATTATGCAAATAATAAGAACATTTCACTTAAACTTTAATCCAATTAAATCCTATCAAAATATTAACTTATCTTAAATTATTACTTACTTTTCCTTAATTGCAATTTTTTTATTCTTGATTGTTCAATCACATAAGCATCAGGATATTCTCCATTATTTTCAAAATTTTTAATAAATTTTCGATAATCTAATAACGTCTTTTGTGTTTGTAAATCTAAATTATCAAACATAAATCTATAAAACTCTTCATCTGAAACATCATTATCATCATCAACTAATTCTCTAAATTCATCTGACCACTCATAACCTAAAGCAAATCTTAAATAATATGCTAACTCAACTGTAGAAAAAAAACAATTAGTTCCTTTAACAAATTCATCCGTTACATCTAGTAACTCTTCAAATGTTTTCTTATTATCACTTTCATATTTATCCCAATTAAGTATAATACCATTTAACTTATTTTCAACATCTTCTAATAAATCAAGATGAACTGTTAGATATCCATTTAAACTTTCATCATATCCATATATAGAATTTAATATATAATTTCTAATCCCTATTTTTAATAATGCTTCTTTAGAATTAAATCTTGAATGTAAATATTTTTCTATATTAAATTCTTTATCTTCTTTATATATTTCTTCAAGCATATATTTAGCCATAAAATCTTTAATCATAGGTTTTGTATTAAATTCATTTAAAACAAACCAAAATCCCATTCCAAAGTTTTGTTTCCATTCTAGGTCCTCTTCTTTTTGAATAATTATCTCATATTCTACTCTTTTTAAATTATATAACATATCTAACATTTCTAAATATTTTTCATCTTTAGTTTGATTATATAATAATAACATTTTCTCTAATCTTTCATTAGTTTCATTACTATTGCTATTTTTATTAAATTCTATAATTTTTGCCATATTAAATTCCTCCTTAAATATCATTAATTATTTTTCTGATTTTTTCTTTACTTCTTAACTTTCTTAAAGTCTTAGTTACTATCTGGCTAACTCTTCCCTTAGTTATTCCATTATATTTACCCACAGTTTCTAAAACTTTATAATCTCCATCATATAACCCAAATCTTTCATGGATTATTTTCCTTTCTTTTTTATCAGTAAGTACTTCATCAACATCTCTTATAAATTGTTCCATTACAATATCAGTAGTAATACTATTTTCCATATCATTTCTATCTAAAAGTTCATTTGATAGTGGTTCTATCAACCCTATATTTATTATTAATCTTAAATAATCAGCTATCTTTGTTTTTACTAAATTTAAATCATCAGTTTTATCAAAGTTTAGATTATTATAAATTCTTTCAAATAAAGGTATTATTCTTATAACTTCATCATACATACAATAAGACCAACTATCCCATCTATCAGTAAAAAAAGTTTCATTAACTACTTCTCTAAATGATTTATCTAATCCTTTATTTTTATACAATATATATGATGTCAAAAGTTCAACAAAACAACTTATAGAAATATCAAATTGTTCGTTTACTATTATTTCATCACCACATAAATTGTTATAAACTTCATTAAAGTATGGAGAAGTAAATAATAATGAATATCTACTAACATTTAATAATTCTCCATTATATATTTTTTTAATCCATACCTCATTAAAAGAACTGATTATATCGTCCATATCATATGAAGAAGAGACAAATAATTCTAATTTATTTCTTTCTATATATTCATAGACTACATATAAAGTCCCTAAAACAAGCTCATCCATATAAGCCTTCTTTAAAATTTTATCTTGAGTATTAATTGCTTTTCTATATAGATTTTGTGCATCAGATAACTTCAACTTTGATAATGAAGATATTTGATTATACCATTGTATCAATTCTTCCATATTTCCCCCTTTTAACAACTCAACTTACCCAGTTAACTTTCTTCTTTTAACATTTCTTTTACTATTAAGAGAACAAAAGAAACTGTCATTATTAGTATCATAATTAAGTGAATAATCATCAGTCATTTGCTTTGATAATTTTACAAGTAATTCTACTTTTCTTTCTGTATCTTCATCAGATAATTTTCCAAACATTCCTATACTTATATTCTTAACTCCAACATTATGAATTACATACCAACTAAGTATTTCACTTTCAAAATATGGGTTATGGGTTAATATAATATGTTCTTTAGGAATTTCAATTCCATGCTGTCCAATAGTTAAAGGAATACCTTTATCTACAAACAATCTAGAATTTAACTTACCTATTGTTTCAGAAAATGTTGATATTATATTTACTCCATATTGAAAAAGCGAATCATATTTACCATGACCAATTTCTACTATATCAACTACTGAATAATTTAATCCTAAAGTATTTAAATAATCCATATAATCATTTAATAAACTCTTATTTAGAACAATCCAATCAACAAAGTCATTTGAATACATATTATTAATATTATTTATATCTAATCCTCTAGCATCACAATATTGTTTAAATAAACATAATAAATATTCCTCAAACATAAAACACCTCCAATAAATTGCATTTCTTAAAGAAAGCACTAGTATTATAATTTAAAAAGTGATATAATTAAAATACATATTTTTTATATCTAATATAACTATTAGTTATGAAAGGAGTCTAAATATGAATATAAATTTAGAATTATATAAAGTTTTCTATTATGTCGCTAAAAATGAAAGTATTACTAGAGCCGCAAATGAACTTGCTATAAGTCAACCTGCTATTAGCAAATCAATAAAAACTTTAGAAAATCAAATAAACACATCTTTATTTGTAAGAAAAAGAGATGGAGTCACCTTAACTGAAGCTGGAGAAACAATTTACAATAAAATTAAAGAAGCAATTGATTTAATAGATTCAGCCGAAAATGATTTAAAAGTTCTAACTAATATGGAATCTGGTACTATAAATATTGGTGCAAGCAAAACTATAATACATGAATATTTAATGCCATATATTAAATCATTTCATAAAAAATATCCTAAAATAACAATTAGGATATTTACTGACAAAACTAAAGATTTAATAAAAAAAGCAAAGATGGGACTAATAGATGTAATCTTCACAAACCTTCCATATAATTTACCAAATGATTTCAAAGAAATAAAGTTAATAGATTTACATGATTGTCTAGTAGCAAATAGTAATTTTGAATATTTAAAAGGAAAGAAAATATCAAAAAAAGAATTAGAAAACTTGCCTCTATTAATTTTAACTAAAGGAGCGACTACAAGAATAAGATTAGATGATTACTGTGTTGAAAATAATATCAATATTAAACCAGAAATGGAATTTGGAAGTAATACTTTAATAAAAGAATTTACAGAAGCAGGTTTTGGGATAGGAATGCTTACAGAAGAACACATAAAAAAAGAGTTAGAAAACGGAACTTTATTTAAATTAGATATTGAACTACCATTAAAAGAAAAATATTTAGGTTTGGTATTTAATGAAGATAATAAAAGTTTAGTTGCAAAAAATTTTATAAACTACATAAATGAAAGAAAATAAGGTTCAATACTCCTTATCTTCTAGACTTACCACGTGAAATATCAGGATCATATGAGTCAGATAACTGTTGAAAATAACTAATTAAATCTGTAAAATCCATAGTATCTCCAAAAGAAGTATATGCATCAACAAACAAATCAAATTGTTCTTCAGGAGAAAACAATCTACCACCATCTACAGAACCTGCACCATCTATTGTTTCTATTCCTTTTACAATAGCTGGCTTTGAATACCTAAATAATTCTTTTTTATTCTCATTACTATCAATTTGCAATGTTTCTATATATTTATTATTAGGTTGTTGAACACTACCAAAATATGCCCAAGGATATTTCTTATAAATATCTGTTTTAGTAATCATTACAGTATTACTTTTAGAATTTTTCGATAAAGTTGCATTGCCTTGTAATTTGGCAACTAAAGAAACTTTTTCTAAAGGACCATACTTCATAAATGTCTCTGATTTTGATTTTATTTTATGATAGTTAAGTAATTGACTACTAACTTCAGGACTAAACTGTTTTTCTACTACATTATAATTAGCAGAATTTAAAATTCTTTTTATAAAATCTTCACTATATTGAAGTAAATCATTATTCCCTTCACTATCTTTTAAAATCCACTCAAGAATTTGTGTAGAGTTCATCTTTTTATTACCAGTTAACTTTTGAAAATCAGGATTATCTCTTAATTGTCCTGCTGTCACACCTAATAAATGTAACAATTCACTTTCTTTGATTTGAAACTCTAAATAATCACTATTATCAATATCTTTTGTACTTAATTCAGCAATTAACTTTTTATTATTATATACCTTATAAAAAACTTGAACAGCTTCTTTCATTAAAGATAAAGTTTTTTGAACATCTGACATAATCATTCCTATATTACTTTTGTCATAATGAATATAATAACCATTTCTTTTTGTGGGTTCACTTACTTTTTTAAAATATTTATCTGCAACTTTATCTTTATCACCATTTTTAATAAACAAAGATTCATAATATTTTTTAACAAGAACTAAATACTTTTCAAGACAATCAGAAAATTTAATACTATTTCCTAATGTTTCATCCTTAATTGAATTATAACTATCACTTAAATCTTCTAAAACATGAATTACATCTTCGACAGAATGATTAATAAGCATATACTCGCAATCATATACTTTCTTTATTTTCAATTCCTTATTAATTAGCTGAACTAATTTTCCAAATTGTAAAACTTCATTTAAAGTACTATTATCATTATCCATATTTAATCACTATCCTTTATCTATACTAATTATAATATAAAAAAATAAGTGTTACAACAAACTAAAAGTATAAGATAAATTTTTATATAAAAAACACTTTCCTATCAAAACATCTCTTTTCCTTGTATTTATCAGCATTTATAGTCATTTCCCTATTTTTGGGATACTCCTATTCCTCCATGTCCAGCATCCACAACTATTCTATAATCCATACAATATTCCTCCTCAAAGTATTGTATGTTTGTTTTAATAATCGTTGCCTATTTTCCTATTGTATTAAGAGCTCGATTACCACTAATTTAACGCAAATTGGACACTCTTAACCGATTAAGATAAGCTTATCTATTGCGCTATTTTAGTTGGAGAACTACAATAATAATGGAGGTAGAATATGGAAGCAAAAGATATCAAAAAGATTGCGTGTGTAGGCTCTGGCGTTATCGGCTACAGCTGGGCCCTATATTATTCGCTAAAAGGATTATCTGTTAACGCTTATGATTTAACGGAAGAAAAACTAGATTTAGCTAAGCAAAGAATTCATGAAAGTCTAATCAATTTAAAGAAAAATGGTGTAGTAGACGATAAGGAAGTAGCTGAGATTGAGGGTAGAATAAATTATACTACTTCTATGGAAGAAGCTGTTAAAGACGTAGAATTTATTACTGAATCTGGACCAGAAAGTTATGAAATCAAACAAAAAATGGTTGAAGAAATGGAAAAATATACTTCAAGTGAGACAATTATTTCTTCTTCGACATCAGGATTGTTAATTACAGAAATAGCAAAAAATGCCAAACATCCAGAAAGATTCATAGGAGCACATCCTTACAATCCACCACATTTAATTCCACTTGTTGAATTAACCAAGGGAGAAAAGACTAGTGAGAAAGTCCTTGAAACAGCTAAAGAATTTTATCAATTAATCGATAAAGAACCAGTCGTATTACAAAAAGAAGCTCTAGGATTTATTTGTAATCGTATCCAAATGGCTTTGTATAGAGAAGTTTGTAGCCTAGTAATGAATGGAGTTTGTACAATCGAGGATGCTGATAAAGCGGTTACTTATGGACCTGGATTAAGATGGGCGATTATGGGACCTAGTTTAGTTTTTGAATTAGGTGGTGGCCAAGGACACATAGATGGATTAATGAAACACTTAAATCCTTCGATTAGTCTATGGCTTCACGATATGGCTGATTTTAAAGATTTTCCGCCTGAATTTCCAGAAGTAGCTAGAAAAGGTGTTGAAGAATCCTTAAAAAACAGACCTAAAGAGATCGGCAATGATGATGCATCGTTAGCAGAATATCGTGATAAGATGTTGATAGAATTATTAAAATTACATAATAAATTATAAGGGAAAGGGCATTGAGTAAAGCAATGTCTTTTTTGATGCTAACTTGCTTTTTCTATTAATAACTTATTTTCTTCAATAAACCTCAAAAATTATTGGTAATATTATCCAATTATTGTTATAATGAAATCAAAGATGATGCAGAAAAAGAATAAAGGGCTAGTACAAACTTTAGAATTGTAAAGTTTTTGTATGGCCCTTTTATTGTTAAAGAAGTTTATAAATTAAATTAACCTAATGAAAAAGTCTGTAATAATAATCAAAATACATAGAGAAAACAAAAAAAACTGCCTAAGCAGTCTTCACTTGAAAGTGATATTTAGGTTATGGTTTTCACCAAAACTTTATTTTAACTCTCTATGTCATCTTAAATGGTATTAAAACAGTCACTTCAGCTAAATCTTTAGTCTCGAAGTTTTAGATCTATGTCATCTTAAATGGTATTAAAACATCTTTTTCTGTCATATTGTATTTCACTAAGTTTTAGATCTATGTCATCTTAAATGGTATTAAAACATAAAAATACCTCCCACAACAAAGTATTAGGTTTTAGATCTATGTCATCTTAAATGGTATTAAAACAAATTGAAGATATTATGCTTATGTATGTAAGTTTTAGAACTACGCCATCCTAAATAGCATTAAAACCACTTTAAAAATTTGTGATATTATTGATAAAAATTATAAAAGTAGAAAATGGTTATGATAAATAAAAAATAGAAAAAATTCCACTTTGCATTGATTGCAAGAATTATTTACCATAAAAGTAAAAATAGGCAACACTAAAGAAATCAAAAGTAATATTACCGTCAAATTTTTAAAAGAATGGTAAGCCATAATAATTGTTTCCATAAATACAAATATGAAAATAATAAAATTAATAGCAGTGAGCAAGAAATAAGCCTTAATATTTTTCTATTTACATATTCTGATAAAGAAAAAAACGCAAATATGGAATAAATTGAACAAAATAAATATGGTCTTTAGCTCTCTTTTTCTATGAAAAAAAACGAAGGCATTTCCTTCGTTTTGTATATTATTCAGATAAAATAGGACTATCCGTAGATGGTGTCGTTGGTGTAGGATCTGGTGTCGGGGTCGGTGTTGGCGTAGGAGTTGGAGTAGGTGTAGGAGTTGGCGATGGTGTCGGCGGATTAGTTTCCTCATCTCCATCACTAGGTGGATTAGTTTCTCCACTACCTGAACCCTCATCCGGATCTTCTAAATCTTCATTCCCATTATCAGAACTACCTTCATCTCCAGTACTCGAGTCAGGATCATCAGTAGCTGGAGGTGTAGGGGTAGGAGTCGGCGTTGATGTCGGAGTAGGGGTAGGAGTAGGACTAGGTGAAGGTGTAGATGAAATATAATCTGATTCATCGTCATCATCACTAGGCCTTGTTACTACATCCGAAACATCATCATCGCTTTCTACATAAGTTTCATCAAATGTTTCTCCTGCTAACACACTTTTAATCCATCTAGAAGCATAGTCAACACTGCTTTCGATTGGAATCATAACATATAATTTTTGACTACCATAACTATAAGTCGTTCGACTAGCATCTCTACCAGTTAAGGAATTACTAGAAATTGTCCAACTTGGCATCTCATCAATTTGCATCTTGATTAAATTGGTAATTTTATCAGAGCCCATATTGGTATCAAATTCTCCTTCTAAAGAAGCTAAAATGTCACTATATTTAGTAATAATAGTCTCACTACAAGCTTTTTTGATAATAGCTGTTAATAAAGCTTGTTGATTTTTTACACGTTGATTATCTCCTGCCGCAAAGGCTTTTCTTTCTCTAGCAAAAGCTAAAGCTTCTTCACCATTTACATGATTATATCCCTTCGTAAATCGATAACGCTTAGAAGTAGAATAATTTTCTGTTGTAGTGAAAGTATAATCCGAATAAACATCAACTCCACCTAAGGCATTTACTAAATCAATTAATGAAGTAAAGTTAACCTTAACATAATAGTTGATTTCCATATCTAATAAGTCTTCTACCGTTTTTATCGTCGTATCTATTCCATAAATACCAGCATGAGTCAATTTATCTTTTTGCCCGATACCATTTAGAGTAACATAATAGTCTCTTGGTATTGAAGTAAGTAAAACTTGATGAGTATTTGGATTAACGGTAGCCACCATATTGACGTCTCCCCGCGATACCGAAGATATTTTTCCGTATGTATCGATACCACTGATAAAAATACTAAATGGTTCCTCTGTTACTTTCGTATCTTTAGCGGTAAGTTTGGTTTCTATTTCTACCGAAAAGGTATAAATTACTTTGGTTGAACTTGCGAATTCCTCGATTTGTTCTTCGATGATTTCTTGATAAGAATTTTCGATAACAATCGCATCAACTTCTTCATCAAGTAATGATTCTCCTAATGCAAACGCCTCCTTGTACTCAGTATAAGAAAGCTCTACTTTCTCTAGTAAAAGGTCGTTAGCTTTTTGATAAGAGGTAGCTTGATTCGCATAATAACCAACATCATGACCTTCTAGATCAGCTAATTCTTCATAATCGCTATCCTTTAATACCACTACGGCATAGTTTTCTGTTTTATATTTGCTTACTGATATGCTATTAAAAAAGCCATAAGTAATATTTAAATAATAGATACCAACTACAGAAAGAATAGCAAAAAGAATCATAAATACCCGAAAGATAATTTTTCCTTTTTTCGGTAGTTTCCATACGAAGCAAAATAGAATAGCTAAAAGATTAGCTATAATCTCTACGCCTAATATAATGTATAAATATTTATTGGGAATGATATCCAAACAAAATAAGAATACCACTAGGATAATAGAAAGTAGGAGTAAAATCCCACATAATATTTTATCTATGTTAAACTTGAGTTTTAATCTTTTTCTTTTATCTTTAACTTTCTTTTCTTTCCTTTTTTTCATCACGTACTCCTTCCTTATCAGACATTATATCATACTTTGTCTAATTGAGTCGATTAAACTAACAAGAAGTCAATGAGTTGACAGATTCTAACTTAGAAAGTTTTTCCCAAGGAAATTTTGGATTTCCAAAATGTCCATGTTGACTAGTGGCTAGATAAATTGGCTTTTCTAACTGTAATTCTTGGATCATGCTTGAGGGACGAAAGTCAAAACAAGTCATCACTATATTTTTAATTTTCTCTTCTGAAATATGATTAGTTCCAAAAGTATCGATATTAATTGAGGTAGGAAGAGCTTTTCCAATAGCATAAGAAACTTGTACCTCTATCTTATCAGCAAGACCACTTTTTACAATGTGATTAGCCACGTATCTAGCATAATAACTTGCGGTTCGATCAACTTTAGTACAATCTTTACCACTGAAACTTCCACCACCATGATGACTACTACAACCGTAGGTATCAACCATTAGCTTTCTTCCCGTTAACCCGCTATCAGCAATAGGACCACCTAACACAAAACGTCCTGTTGCATTAATCAAAATCTCCGTTTTTTCAGTGATTAAATAAGCTGGGATTACTTCGCGAACAACTTCTTTTTCGATAATTTTTCGTAACTCTTCAGTAGAGATTTTTTCATCGTGTTGACATGCAATAATAATACTCGTAGCCTCGATAGGCTTGTTGTCCTGATAGAAAAGACTAACTTGAGCTTTACCATCTGGTCTTAGAAAAGGAAGAATTTTATCTTCGCGCAGATTTTCTAATTTTTGAGTTAAACGATGAGCAAGCACGAAAGCTAACGGTAACATCTCTTTAGTTTCATTAGTGGAAAAACCGTACATGATTCCTTGATCACCAGCTCCTAAATCATCTTGGTTTAATCCGAGTAGAATATCTGATGATTGTTGATGAACAAAGAATTGAATTGGACAGTGATAACCGTTAAATCCTAATTCATCACGATCGTAACCGATATCGACAATCGTTTTTCTAACGATAGTTTCCATATCAATCTTAGCCGAACTATCCACTTCACCCATGACGATAACACCAGCGTAATGAACAGCAACTTCAATCGCTACATGGGCATGAGGATCTTCCTTCATATAAGCATCTAAAATCGCATCCGCAATTTGATCACAAATTTTATCTGGATGTCCCTTAGTTACTGCTTCAGCAGTCACATAATAGCCATTTTTCAATAAAATAACCACCTTTCTGTACTCTGATTAAGAGTAAATCTCTATTTTCTATATTATAAGGATACAAAAATTGTAGACGCTTTAGAAAGAGAAAGTCAAGTATAAATCGTGAAAAAGATATTCTTACAAAATAGAAGGAAAGTGTTTTGTTCAATGAAAGTTCATGGTATAATGGGTTCGTAAATAAAAAATAAAGGTTAAAAATAGAAAGGAATTTAAATGGAAAGAAATGCCAAGACAAAAATAAATTTAGTAATTTGTATTGTAATTTTGATAATAGTACTTTGTATTGGTAGTTATGCTTACAGTAAAATTAGTCTTAAGGAAAATAGGGTAGAAGCAGGAGAGTGGCATGTTCAAATAAATGATTGGCAAAAACAAGATGCTTCTTTAGATAATTCGTTAGATACAAATCTAAATATCGATATTAGCAAGGAGTCAGAATATACCAGAGTAAATCCGAATCCAGAATTTGCTACTGGTTATATCGGACCGGGTAGCAGTGGAGATTTTGATATTGTGATCGATGCGATGGATAACGAAGTATCATTAAGTTATAAGATAGATTTGACTAGTGATAGTTCTTCATTACCTACAGGTATGAAATTCTACGAAGATGCTGCTTATCAAAATGAAATAAATCTTCTACCACAATCAGAAAACCAAGAAGATTTAAAAGGGAATTTGACTTACCCAATTACAGCTAAAGAGACAAGGACGATTTACTGGAAGTGGGATAAAAACGAAGAGGATACTACCGATAATCCATCCTCTATCTCATTAAATGTTAAGGTTACCATTGAACAGCTTTCATAATATAAGGAGAAACTATGAAAAAGAAAAGAAAAAAAGGAAATCAGTCTTTTTCCGTTATGGTATTGATGATTTTTATCATTGTAATGGTTTTATTAATGACTTATTCTTATGCCTATCCAGTTATGATGCTCGAAGGGAAAATTAGTGCTTCGGTTGCTGAAACGATTGTTGAGTTGGACGATAGTAGAGTTCCTCCTTCGATAGAAACAACTACTTTAGCTCCGGGGACTAGGCAAACATACACCTTTTACGTCAAAAATTATAATCAAGAGGGACAAATTAGTACCAAAAATACCCATTATCGTATTCACTTAAAAAATCAGGAAACATCATCACTAAATTACGCAATATATGAAGTAGTAGACGGAATTGTTCAACCAATTGATCTATTAACAACAAAAACTTTAGAATTACTTCCTCATACAACAATGACTACTAGAGAGTATCAACTAGTTGTTTGGCGTGAAGATTCTTCGAATTCTATCCAGAATACTACAGAAAAATTAGAAATAACATTAGATTTTAGTGAATAGAAATGAAGTAAAGGAGTAAATTATGAAAAAAATACTATACAGTTTAATCATTACAGGAATAATCGGATTAATTATCTATTATTTCACTTTACCAGCTTTGAATTTACAAAGTTTTGGCTTTTGGGCATTTTTAATCATCTTGTTGTGTATTTTTGAATTTATCTTAGCTTGTTTTTCCATTGATGAAAGAGGACGTCTAAGATCATCAAAGAAAATACTATCAGGAGTTGGTATTTCTGTTTTAGTCATTGTTCTTGGGATAATTCTTCTGAATGTCATTTGCTCCCCATTATTTCAAGCTAAAGAATACGCTAAACGAATTACCATCGATGAAACAAAAGAATTTACGAAGAGTGTTAAAGAAGTTGATTTTAATTCCCTACCTTTATTAGACAAAGCCTCATCTACTAAACTAGGAGATCGTGTGATGGGTCAAATGCCAGAATTAGTATCTCAATTCTATGTGTCTGATCTTTATACACAAATTAATTATAATGATCAGATCGTTAGAATTACACCTCTAGAATACAATGGCATTTTTAAATATTTTTCTAATCGTAAGAATGGAGTTAATGGTTACATCACGGTAAATTCGGTTACTGGTGAGTCAGAACTAATCAAGTTGGATAAAGGAATGAAATATATGGATTCTGCTTTCTTTAG
>UQRY01000018.1:0-2500 GCA_900543675.1 uncultured Mycoplasmatota bacterium | reverse complement strand
ATACGCGAAGAACCTTACCTGGGCTTGACATCCCGGTGAAAGCTTTTGGAAACAAGAGCCCTTCCCTTCGGGGGACACCGGTGACAGGTGGTGCATGGTTGTCGTCAGCTCGTGTCGTGAGATGTTGGGTTAAGTCCCGCAACGAGCGCAACCCTTATCTTTAATTGCTAACATTAAGTTGAGAACCTTAAAGAGACTGCCGGTGACAAACCGGAGGAAGGTGGGGATGACGTCAAATCATCATGCCCCTTACGTCCAGGGCTACAGGCGTGCTATAATGGCCAGCATAAAAAGACGCGAACCTGTGAGGGGGAGCAAATCTCAAAAACTGGTCTCAGTCCGGATTGAAGTCTGCAACTCGACTTCATGAAGTTAGAATCGCTAGTAATCCCAAATCAGAATGTTGGGGTGAATACGTTCCCGGGTGTTGTACACACCGCCCGTCACGCCATGGGAGTTGATAATACCCGAAGCTGGTAGCCTAACCTGTTTACAGGAGGGGGCCATCGAAGGTAGGATCAGCGACTGGGGTGAAGTCGTAACAAGGTATCCCTACCGGAAGGTGGGGATGGATCACCTCCTTTCTATGGAGAAAGAAAAATCACGAAAAAGCCTAGCTGAACGTTTTGCTTAGTTTTGAGAGATCATAAGATTTCTCAAGAAGATAGTTCTTTGAAAACTAGATAATGTGAGGTTGTATGAAAAATACAACGCGATTTTTTTACGAGTAACGAAAGTAAAAGTAAGATAAATCGAGAATCTCAATCAAATTAGGAAAAATACAAATGGTGGTTAAATTAGTAAGGGCGCATGGAGGATGCCTTGGCACTAGAAGCTGAAGAAGGACGTGACAAACAACGATATGCTTCGGGGAGCAGTAAGTACGCTATGATCCGGAGATTTCCGAATGGGGGAACCCCCTAATGGTAATGCATTAGGATCCTAACATGAATACATAGTGTTAGAGAGAGCAACCCGGTGAACTGAAACATCTAAGTAACCGGAGGAAAAGAAAGAAAAATCGATTCCCTAAGTAGTGGCGAGCGAAAGGGGAAGAGCCCAAACCAGCAAGACTGGGGTTGTAGGACCTACATAAAGAGGAAAAAGCCGAGATATAGACGAATTATTTGGGAAAGTAAACCAAAGAAGGTGAAAGTCCTGTAGTCGAAATATCAAGGACTCAAGTAGGGATCCTGAGTACGGCGAGGCACGTGGAACCTTGTCGGAAGCAGCGGGGACCATCCCGCAAGGCTAAATACTCTCTAGTGACCGATAGTGAACAAGTACCGTGAGGGAAAGGTGAAAAGAACCCCGGGAGGGGAGTGAAATAGAAACTGAAACCATGTGCTTACAAGAAGTCAAAGCCCGTTAAAGGGTGATGGCGTGCCTTTTGCAGAATGAACCGGCGAGTTAATGTTGCATGCGAGGTTAAGTAGAATATACGGAGCCGAAGGGAAACCGAGTCTGAATAGGGCGACATAGTATGCAGTATTAGACCCGAAACCGAGTGATCTAGCCATGAGCAGGTTGAAGTTTGGGTAAAACCAAATGGAGGACCGAACCGACGTACCCGGAAACGTGCGCGGATGACTTGTGGCTAGCGGTGAAATTCCAATCGAACTCGGATATAGCTGGTTCTCCCCGAAATAGGTTTAGGCCTAGCCTCGAGTGAATGGTTATGGAGGTAGAGCTACTGAATGTATGATGGCGGCACCTAGCTGTACTGAATGCAATCAAACTCCGAATGCCATAATGCTATGCTCGGGAGTCACCGTGCGGGTGATAACGTCCGTACGGGAAAGGAAAAGAGTCCAAGATCGCCGAATAAGGTCCCAAAATTTGTGCTAAGTGGAAAAGGATGTGGAGTTGTCAAAACAGCTAGGAGGTTGGCTTAGAAGCAGCCATCCTTTAAAGAGTGCGTAATAGCTCACTAGTCGAGTGACACTGCGCCGAAAATGTACCGGGGCTAAGCACAATACCGAAGTCGCGGATTCATAGTAATATGAGTGGTAGGGGAGCGTTCTAACAGCGAAGAAGGTTTACCGAAAGGAGAGCTGGAGCGGTTAGAAGTGAGAATGCCGGTGTGAGTAGCGCAAGCTGGGTGAGAATCCCGGCCACCGTTTGCCTAAGGGTTCCTGAGGAAGGTTCGTCCTCTCAGGGTTAGTCGGGTCCTAAGACGAGGCTGAAAAGCGTAGCCGATGGACAACAGGTTGATATTCCTGTACTACCTATATGACTGAAGGAATGACGAAGAAGGCTAGTAAGAGCTAGTTATTGGATTCTAGTCTAAGCACAAAGGCCGATTAGTAGGGAAATCCGTTAATCGATAAGGCTGAAGTGTGATGGTGAAGGAGCTTGCTCCGAAATCTTATGACGCCAAGCTTCCAAGAAAAGTTTCTAGGGCTAATGATATAGGTACCCGTACCGAGAACCGACACAGGTGGGCAAGGAGAGTATCCTAAGGTGAGCGAGAGAACTATGGTTAAGGAACTCGGCAAAA
>UQRY01000017.1 GCA_900543675.1 uncultured Mycoplasmatota bacterium | reverse complement strand
TTGGGTTCTTTGTTTTGTGAAGGTTGTGGAGAGAGATTAGTTCAAGACTCGAAAGAAAACGATGCTGAGGAAGAGGAAGAAACTTCTGATGAAAGTATTTCAATCGATGAAGATTCTATAGAGAAAGCTGAGCTTATTAGTGAAGAGGAAGAAGAGACTGTTTCTGAAGAAGAAGCTGAGCAGGAAGAAGAAATTGTATCGGAAGATTTTATTGTTTGTTCTTCATGCGGAACTAAGAATAAATTGGGTTCTTTGTTTTGTGAAGGTTGTGGAGAGAGATTAGTTCAAGACTCGAAAGAAAGCGATAACGAAGTAGAGGAAGAAACTTATGATGAAAGTACTACGATTGACGAAGATTCTATAGAGGAAGCTGATCCTATTAGTGAAGAGGAGGAAGAGACAGTTTCTGAAGAAGAAATTGATAAAGAAACCGGTGAAGATTCTTTTGTAGAAGAAAGTGAAATGGTGATAGAAGAGAAAACTAGTGAACTACAAAATTCTTCTCCAGACGATGAAGAAGAGTATGTTCGAGTTTGTGGATATTGTCAAACTGAAAATCCTATGTCATCTTTATTTTGTATTGGTTGTGGTAGAAAATTAATTGATGATGAAGACGAGGAGTATGTTCGAGTTTGTGGGTACTGCCAGACAGAAAATCCTTTATCTGCCTTATTTTGTGAGGGTTGCGGTAAAAAATTGATTGATGAAGGTGATGATGAAGAAATTACTGAATCAGAAACGAATTCTAATGGTGAGAATGAGGAACCAGCAGAGCTAAATGAAGAAGTTGTTGAGGAAGAAGAAACCGATGAAGAAATCGAACCTGTTGGTATTGATAGCGAAGAGGAAGATATTGAAGAAGATCATCTCGAAATAACGAATTCTGAAATAGAAGAAGACAATGAAGTAGAAAATTGTCATGTATTGGAAAAAGAGATAACTGATTTAGAACAAGAAGATTCTGATACGAATGGGATTCAAGAAGAACAAACTAGTACACTAGATGAAGATTCATCTGAAAAAAATTCCGAACAGGAAAATGATGAGGATATTCATCAAGATAGTAAATTAAAAAGTAACATTAAAATTTCTGAATCGCCAGAAGCAATTTCTTCTTCCAAACAACAGTCTAAGAAAAAGAAAGTTATCTTGCTTATTTTGTTATTTTTGTTATTGATTATTGCGATAGGTTGTTATTTGTTATTTTTTACTGATGTTTTTAGTCAGAAAAAAGTAGAGCCAAAAACTGAAGAAAAAATAGAACTTATTTTGGTTCCTAATGTAGTTGGTGAAGACATTAATGTAGCTAAGAAAAAGTTAGAAGAGATGTCTTTAAAAGTAAGAATTGATGAAGAATCAACTGATAATTTAGATGATGTTGGAAAAATTTTTGAACAAGATGTTGCTGATAAAGAAGTAGAAAAAGGTACATTGATCACATTAAAAGCCTACGTTTCTAATGAGAAGGTAAAAATGATTTCTGTAATTGGTTCTAATGTAGAAGAAGCTGTTCAAAGATTAGAAGAATTAGGTTTAAAAGTGATGGTTAAAGAGGAGTTTTCTGATCAACCAATCGAGATAGTTACTAAGCAGAATGTAGAAGCTGATAAAGAGATTTCTAAAGGAAGTTTAGTGGAAATTACGATGAGTAAAGGTCAAGAAGAAGATACTGGTGAAAATAGTAACAAAGATAAAGATGAAAGCAATAATAATTCTTCTAAAGATAATAATTCTTCTGATAACGAATCGGATGGTTCTTCTAATGATACTCCTGTTTCTTCAGAAGATCATGCTTGGTCTGATTGGGTAGATACCTTGCCTAGTGAGGTTAATCAGAATACATATCAGATTGAAGAAAAAACAGTTTATCGTTATCGTACTACTGAAACGATGGAATCAGACCAAACATCTATGCCGGGTTGGAATCTTTCTCATATTACCACTATTACTAAAGGATGGTCAGATGTTCAGAGAATTCCCGATGTAAGTGATGAACAATTGGCTGCCTATCGAAATGATTCGAATTATCAGATTTTATCGGAAGTTAAAGCTTATTATAAAATTGATGCTGTTCATTGTGATAAAGTTTCTGGAGAAAAGGGTACAGTTTTACCTTCTAGTGATGGTACTTGTCCATCTGGGTATAAGCTACATGAGAATTGGACTACTTCGCCAACAAGTAAAAATATTGGTACAGTAGTTACTACTGTTTGCGGTCAACCTAATCTTACCGTGCAGAGTACAGTGACTAAATCCTCTTTAATGTGGACTATACAAGTTCGCACTAAAGTAATAGAAAATACCTATCATTATACAAGATTAACTGATTGGTCAGCTTGGCAAGATGAAAAAGTGGATACCACTGATAATCGTCAAGTAGAAACAAAAAAAATGTATCGTTATCGTGAAAAATAAATAATATAATTATAAAAAAATAGATGTATAAAAAAATCGCAACGTTAAATTAAGTGATAACGTCTCATTAAAGGAAAATAACGATTTTTACAGGAAAGCTCTCGATTAAGCTCACTTGAAAAGGTAAATGCAACTTTGAAAGGTTAAATGCAACATATTTTGTGATTTGTTGATAACAGGCAAGGAGTAACCTTGTTTGTTTGATTATTTTACTCTGATAAAAAAATGCAAGGGTCAAGATGAACTCACTATGTTCGTCCCTTGCATTTTTGTTGAAAAGGATAAATTTAAAGCTAATGACTTTTCGCTAGAAATTTGGTACAATTAAGTATAAGAAATAGTTGTTTAAAGCGTAAAGATGGTTATAACTTTTGAAGTTTGGTATGATTACTGACTACGCTAGTAGATTTAATTGTGATACTGTAAGGCTTTCTATAGATTAGATAGTGAAAATGGAGGATGTGCTATGAAAAATAAATTTCATTTAACGAGAGAACAAAATGTATTTGTTGCTAAAAGGAATATTGTAGATTATATTTGGAAAAGTGCTAATTTAGAAGGAATTGGTGTAACATATCCTGAAACACAAGCGATATATGATGGAGGTATTGTTAATGGATTAACTGTTGACAAAATTATAGCTATTAACAATTTAAAATATTCTTGGCAATTTATACTCGAAAATGGAGAAATGGACTATGATTTTAAAATGTTATGTCATTTACATAAATTAACTTGTGATAAATTAGTGCTAGATCAAAATTTAGGAAGATTAAGAACAACACCTGTGAATATAGGGGGGACTTCTTGGAAACCACAATTTCCTATCGAAAGTCAAATAAAAGAGGAATTAGTCACTTTGCTTAATCAACCAGAAAAAACTAAAACGGAAATCGCAATAGAGATCATGTTGTGGATTATGCGAAGACAAATGTTTATAGATGGTAATAAAAGGGTAGGAATGTTATTTGCTAATAAAATTATGATAGATAATGGGTGTGGAATTATTACTATTTCACAAGAAAACCAACCTACCTTTTTTGAAAAATTAATTAAATTCTATGAATCTGGAGATAATACAGATTTAAAACAGTGGATTTATGAAACGAGTATCGACGGAATAGAATTTAATGAGTAATTTGAAGGTAAAACAGTAAAGTTAGATGAAAAGTAGAAAAGCAGAAAGTAAAAATATAGAAATTTCTTATTTTCTATTGGGAAATAGGATTGAGATGATAAGTATAGATGGGCTATAGTATGGTTCTTTAAATATTAGAGTTCATTTTTCTCATATAAAATAATTCGTCATTTTATAGATTCTCAAAAATGATAAACTACCCCCTTGCCAAAATACTTGGGGGGGGGGGTATACTTAGTATGTATAAGAAAAATAGAAGTGTGAATAATAGAAGTGAAATATTAAGGAGATAGATAATGAAGAAGTTAAATTTAAATATTAGGAAGAAGTATGTCATAATATTTAGCTTAATTGTAATTGTGGCATTGGCTATTGTGTTTTTAATTAGTAATACATACGGGTATTATCAGGAAAATTTAGAATTAAAAGACTCTTTAGAGATGACGGTTGCGACTCTTTCTTATGGATTAAATGAGGAGTATAAAGTAGTAGTTCCAGCTAAAGGTGAAGTAAGAGTACCTATCGCAGTAATGGGATTAAATAGTGAAGAAACAAAATATCAAATGTATTATCGAAGTAGTGATGACTTAACTAATGTGATTGTAGGATATGCTAGTTATAGTAGTCATCTACCAAGTGGAGATTTAGCGGTAGGAGAAAGTAAGCAAGTATCATTGATCCTAAAGAATAATGGCGATAGTGAAGTCACGGTATTTGTCGGAGTAAAAGGGGGATATCAAAATAATAGTGTAGAAGATATTTTACTTGGAAATGGAGAAATTAGAATAACGAATCGGATAGAGAGTGAAGAAGTTACTGAAGATATGGCGACTCCAGAAGATATCCTATCTGAAAAGAAGGCTTGGGTTGATGGAAATCAGATTACAGGAACGATGGTGAATAGAGGTACAGTTAATCAGACATTAAAAGCCGGAGAGAGTTATACAATACCTGAAGGATATCATGATGGGAAAGGTGTGATTAGTTCTGATTCATTAGCTAGTCAAACACCAGGAACCGCAACCGCAGAAGATATTATGAATGGGATGACTGCTTGGGTAAATGGGATAGAGATAACGGGTACTGCTGATTTCTCTAATCAATTATTCGAGAATATGACTTTAATAGAAGGAAGTGCAAAAAACAGTTCAGATAGTGGTTCATATATAAAAACATATGTAAATAATTCTGATTCTTCGATGAATTTGATGGCTTTTGTTCTTACGTGGGGAAATGTTCCTAATTATACAACTAATGGTACTATTTTGGGCTCTAACCATGTGAGTTCAGATTCTGTTTGGGGGTTAGCCACTTTTGGGTATACTAATTTAAAACCTGGTGAAAAGTTTACGTATGGGAGTACTACAACTGTTAGATCAGCTGGTTATTTATTATTTAGTTTTTAATATATATTGAGTAAAGAAAATTAATGTAAAGACGTTTTTCTTTACTTTTTGTTTTTATTAGTGAAGATAAGTATTTTTTTAGGAATATATAGTGAATATTGTATTAAAACAGGGTTAATATAATAACCTAAAAATAAAGTGTCTCGATTCCTCTATTGTCAAAATACTTAAAGGTAGGTATACTTAGAGTATAAGAAAAATAGGCAGGAAAAATTGAAATATTAAGGGGATAGATGATGAAGAAATTGAAACTAAATTTTAGTAAGAAGAATATGGCTATTCTTGGTTTACTTTTGATTATTTTGTCGGTTATTTTATTTTTAATTGGGAATACCTATGGTTATTATCAACAAAATTTGGAATTAAAAGATTCGTTAGAGATGACAGTAGCGACCCTTTCTTATGGATTAAATGATGAATATAAAGTAGTAGTTCCAGCTAAGGGTGAAGTAAGAGTACCTATTGCGGTAATGGGATTAAATAGTGAAGAGACAAAGTATCAGATGTATTATCGAAGTAGTGATGATTTAACTAATGTGATTGTCGGATATGCTAGTTATAGTAGTTATCTACCAAGTGGAGATTTAGCAGTAGGAGAAAGTAAGCAAGTATCGCTAATTTTACAGAATAATGGCGATAGTGAAGTTACGGTATTTGTTGGAGTAAAAGGGGGCTATCAAAATAACAGTGTAGAAGATATTCTACTTGGAAATGGCGAAATACGAATTACAAGCCGAATAGAGAGTGAAGAAGTTACTGAAGATATGGCGACTCCTGAAGATATTTTATCAGGAAAGAAGGCTTGGGTTGATGGAAATCAGATTACAGGAACGATGGTGAATAGAGGGGCAGTTAATCAGACATTAAAAGCTGGAGAGAGTTATACAATACCTGAAGGGTATCATGATGGGAAAGGTGTGATTAGTTCTGATTCATTAGCCAATCAAACAAAGGGAACTGCTACAGCGGATAATATTTCTAATGGAATGACTGCTTGGGTAAATGGGAACCTAATTACTGGAAATGGAAAAGATGTCAGTGATGCTATTGGTGATGCCAAGGTAGTAGATGTTCTTTCTTATAAATGGGGTACAGTTCCTACACATGGAGAAAATTTTGAAAATATTTATGGTAATTATATTTTAGATCGTGATATTACCGATTCTAATTATGTTTTATTATATATTGTTGCTGATCCAGATGCTGGTCCAACTACCTATCGTTTTCATTTGGATGATACTATTGTTAAGAGTCTTAATTCCTTAAATCCAATGTGGTATTTTAGTTTTGGTTCCTTGCCAGAATATGAAATGGTTTTATTAGATATTTCTGATTATTCAAATTTTAAAATTGAAATGTACTGTGATGGTTGTTCAGGCCCTGGTGCTGGTTCTGTATGGTATCTAGCTGTATTTTTAGAGGATATTAATTTTAGTGAGGAACTTCATCATCAGTGATTATTTATGTCTCCTGTTCTTAGTTATAGTTTTAATAGAGAAACGTATCTGTTCGATTGTTTCTCTTTTTTTCTTGGTTTATAATATAGAGGAATAGGCAGGTGATTAGATGGAAGAACGATTAATTTTTCATATTGATGTAAATAATGCTTTTCTTTCTTGGACTGCCGTTGATTTGTTAAGAAAAGGGTATCCTATCGACATTCGGACAATTCCTTCAGTAATTGGTGGGGATGAGGAGAAACGACGTGGTATTGTAACGGCAAAAAGTCCAGTAGCGAAAAAGATGGGAGTAGTAACCGCAGAACCGTTATTTATGGCTCGTCGAAAATGTCCCAACTTAAAAATTTTTAAAGGTGATTACGCTCTTTTTAGAAGAGAGTCTGATCAACTATATCGCTATTTTTGCGGGTTTACAGATAAAATTGAGCGTTATTCGATCGACGAATGTTTTTTAGATATGACGGGAACGCATTTTCTTTATTCTGATCCTATTCGTTTGGCTTATCATATGAAAGATGAAATTTATCGTAAATTTGGCTATACAGTAAATGTTGGGATTGGAAATAATAAGCTATGTGCGAAGATGGCAAGTGATTTTGAAAAACCGAATAAAGTACATACCTTATTTTCTCACGAAGTTCAAACTAAAATGTGGCCCCTATCTGTATCTGAATTATTTATGGTAGGTAAATCTAGTAGTAAGACGCTAATGGAAATGGGGATAAAAACAATTGGCGATTTGGCTAAAGTAGATGTGAATATCTTGAAAAGACGGTTTAAAAGTCAAGGTGAGATGATGCATCAGTATGCGTGGGGAATTGATTATAGTCCAGTTGAAGCAAGAAATAGTAAAAATAAAAGTATCAGTGTAACAGAAACTCTAGAAAAAGATATTGATAGTATTCCTATTTTACGAAAAATTTTACTTCGTCAAGCAGATCGAGTAGGGAAACAAGCTAGACGTGAAAAGTTATATGCAAAAACGATTGCGGTTATTTTTAAAACTTCAGATTTTGTTAGCTATTCCCATCAAATAAAATTAATGAATCCAACAAATGTTACCGAAGAAATATATAAAACAAGTTTACAAGTATTAAAAAACGGTTGGCGAGGAGAACCGCTTCGTTTGATTGGTATTCGTCTTGCTGACTTTACGACGGATAATAGTAAACAAGTTTCCTTATTCGATCAAGAAAAAGATATACATGTCGATAAAATTCAAGAAGTTATTGATCATATTACCGATAAATTTGGGGAAGGAGTTATCATCCCAGCTAGTTTAAAAGAAAAAGATGAAGATAAGAGAAAAGAGTAGAAATGATTGTATAAATTTCATTTCTCTTATACAATATAGAATAGGGGATGATATATATGGATGAAACTTCATTAAATACTTTGTTAGAAAGATGCCGTAATACTGTTGATGAGATAGCGGCAATTTACCGTTATCCTAGTAATATTACGCATCTACTGTATTTAATTGTTCCTGCTTTTATTATTAAATACGGTTATGACCAAGAACGATATTTGTTTAAAGCTTTTACGGAAATTCCGGTTTTAATTTTGGATTCTGGGGATAAAGTTTATCAAGCTTATTATAGTAGTATTCCAGAAAAAGGCGAGAATGGTTATGTTACTAGAAAAGGAATTGTTCTTAAACATTATCAAGATATCGATTTGATGCAGTTATTAGATAATTTGACTCATGAATTTAATCATGCTGTTAATTCTATTCATAACGAAATTTTGGAAAAAGAAGATCGTTTGTATATTCGAACTGGACTTACTTATGTTATTTATGATAAAAATACACTAAAGCCAATCAGTAAAGAGGATAATTCTATTGTTGAAGAGATTATTAATACCAAACAAACAGAGATGTTAATCGATATTATCAATTCTTTTAATCAATATACGATTCATGATCGAGAAATTTCTAATACTTTATATTCTATTGGTAATTCAATTACGAATAAACGTTATCGATCGGGAGCTTATTTATTACAGTCATTATTGTGCCAAGAATTGATGAATAATAAAACTTTTATTGCGACTTTAGAAAATTTACGTTTTCATGGACATGTAGAGGATATTCAAGGTTGGTTTGATCAGATTACTGGAGTAGAAGGAAGTTTTTCTAAATTGGTTCAGTTACTTAGTGAAACCTTAGCTTTACAGTTAGATATTAGTAAGAAAAAAGGAATTAAATTTTTAAAGGTAAACAAAGTAAAGAAAATGACGGGAGAGGCTTTAGAAATAGTACGTTTATTTGATCAAAACTGTAATTATCGATGACCAGGAATCTTTCTTTGATGCAAAAGTTTGGCAAAATGTGGTATGATAATATATAGATGTTTTATGCTAATTAGAAAGATGTGATGTTATTTGAAGAAAAATACATTTATGCAAGGCGCTTTTATTGCCACATTTGGAATTGTTTTAAGTAAGATATTAGGAATTGTTTATGTAATTCCTTTTTATGCGATCATTGGTGAACAGGGTGGTGCTTTGTATGGTTATGCTTATTCCATTTATGCCATTTTCTTGGGAATTAGTCAGGCAGGGATTCCTCTTGCCATCAGTAAGGTAATTAGCGAGTATAATGTACTTGGTTATTATGATGCTAAAGAGCGAGCTTTTCGATTAGGAAAGAAGACACTGGGGTTACTTGGTGTTTTGTGCTTTTTGATTATGTTTATCTTTGCTGGAAATATCGCGGATATTATCATTGGAGATATTACCGGTGGGAATACTAAAGAGGATGTTACTTTTGTTATTCGCGTAATTTCTACAGCGGTATTGGTTGTTCCTTTTGTGAGTATTTATCGTGGTTATTTGCAGGGACATAAATTTATTACGCCAACTTCGGTATCTCAGGTTTTAGAACAGTTAGTCAGAGTAGTTATTATCGTAGTTGGTAGTTTTTTAACTCTTAAAGTATTTAATTTATCTCTTAAGACAACTGTTGGAGTTGCGGTATTTGCAGCAACGATTGGTGCGCTTGCTTCTTATTTTTACCTTGCTCTTAAAGCGCATAAGAATAGAAAACAACTTCATCAACGAACACTAAAAGTACATGAACCAAAGATTACCAATAAAGAAATCATTCAAAAGATATTGATTTATGCTTTTCCTTTTATCATGATTGATGTGTTTAAATCTTTGATTAATTCTGTCGATGTTTTTATGTTGGTCAAAGTTTTAGTTAATGGTATTGGCTATACAACAGCGCAAGCTGAATCCATTATGAGTGTTGTATCTACTTGGGGATTAAAGATAAACATGATTATTGTTTCTATCTCTACTGGCTTAATGGTTAGTTTAATTCCTAATTTGACGGCTAGTTTCGTAAAGAATGATATGGATGATGTTCGTCGAAAAATTAATCAAACCCTTCAATGGCTACTTTTCTTCACAATTCCTATGACTTTAGGTCTTTCTTTACTTGCTGAACCAGTCTGGAATATCTTTTATGGAGCTAGTGAATTTGGTCCAAGTGTTTATCAATACTATGTTTTTGTTGCTCTTGCTACTACTTTATTTACGGCTTCTGTTACCATTCTACAATTATTAAAAGAATATAAACATGTTTTCTTTGGATTAGTTTTAGGATTGGTTACTAATGCTTGTTTAAATATTCCTCTTGTTTATGGTTTCCATAATATGGGATTACCTGCTTATTATGGTTCGATTACTTCTACGATTTTAGGTTATTTAGCTTGTGCATTTGTTTCTTTACGTTATATTGGTAAAAAATATAAAGTGAATTATGAAGATACATTAAAAAAAGTATTTAATATGATTTTCATTGGTTTAGTTATGGTGATTGTTTTACTAGTTGTTAAAATCTTTATTCCATTTAATTCCATGAATCGAGTTCTTAGTATTTTCTTAGTTGCTTTCTATGCTTTATTAGGGGCCATTATTTACTTTGGTCTTATGTTTAAGACAGGTATGATTTATGATGTGTTTGGACGAGGAAATGTCGAGAAGATTTTAGCTAAACTAAAAATCAAGAGGAGAGGATAATTATGGAGTTTGTTGTTTTAGGTGAAGAAGAGTTTCGGACCTTTTCAAAATCGTATCCACAGGAATCTTTTATGCAAACGGTAGAACTTGCTCATTTGAAAGAAGAATACGGTAGTAAAGTACACTATGTTGGGATTAAAAATAAGAAAAAAATATTAGCTGCTACGATGATGTTAGAAGATAAAACGATTTTTTCTAAAAAGATGTTTTATGCGCCACGTGGATTATTAGTTGATTATCATGATAAAGAATTATTAAGTTTTTTTACTAAAGAATTAAAACAGTATATTAAAAAATGTGGTGGTTTTATTCTTACGATTGATCCTAATGTCATTTACCGAGTTCGTTCTAGTGATGGTGATATTCTTCCTGATGAGGGAAAGGATCAGATTACAATTGATAACTTGTTAGAGTTAGGGTATCGTCATCATGGGTTTAATCTTTACTTAGACGCTTTACAGGCTAGATGGGCTTATCGGTTACCTCTTGATGAAGATTATGAAACGAAAAAAAGTAAGTTTTCTAAAAGTACTAGAAAAAATATTGAGTCTTGTAAGAAAAAGGGCTTGATGGTACGTGAAGGTAATGCGGATGATTTAAGTACAATGACGACGATTTTTGATTTGACTTCTAAACGTAAAGACTTTTTTTCCCGTAGTTTATCGTATTATCAAAAGATGTATCACCATATGAAAGATTTGATGACAATCTATATTGCTTACTTGGATCCAGAGGTTTATTATCAGCATACAAAAACATTATTGGATGAGGAAACTAAAGTTCATCAAGAATTAGAAGCTAAGTTAGCGAGTAATCCAACAAGTGATAAACTCTTAAGGAAATTGGAAACGAGTGAAGCACTTGTTCGTAAATATAAAACAGAATTAGAACATGCAGAACAGTTTAAAATAGATTATCCTAAAGGAAAAGATATCGGGTGCTTATTATCTCTTCGTTCAGGCAATGAATATTTAACTCTTTCGAGTGGAGTTTTGGAAGAGTATAAAAGTTTCACGCCAAAATATTTGATGTATGAGCATCATATCCAAGAAGCCTATAAGGAAGGGTTTAAGTATTGTAATTTTTATGGTATTACGGGAGACTTTAATCCGCAAAATAAATATTATGGTATCTATGAATTTAAAAAGGGATTTAATGGAAACGTGATTGAATATATTGGTCAGTTTGAACTTCCAGTAAGTGGTTTCTATTCGGTGTATAAAGCGTTGAAACGAATAAAATCTTGGTTTAGAAAGTAGGTGTTAATTGTGGCGGAAAGTTATCATTTTGAATATTTAGATGAGAATAAGTTTCGCGTTCGAGAACGTGCGGTTCGTAAATATAATACGTTAGCGTATAAGCGTCTTCTTTTTGAATATTATCCTAAGTTGAAAGAGGGAGAGTTCTTGGGTAAACCCATTAAAACGAATGAAGATGGCAGTTTGATGATGGAACTTTCTTTACCGATGGATACTATGTTTAAAAAAGTCCATGGAGAAATGAAATTACATTATACGGTTTATCCTGATAAAAAAATTATATTATTAACGAATATTACTCCGGATGGTATTTTAGAAGAAGGACATCGCTCGGAGTTAAAGGCATATAAGGGAGTAATGATTTCTAAGAGTGATCCTAAACGCGATATGTTTAAAGTGAATCTTTTGGATAAGATGAATAAGGGAATTGGTAATGTCTATATTTTTATGGGGATTATTACGTTATTGTTAGCCCTTAGTTGTGGTATTTTACTTTGGTTTATTCGGTAAAGAACTACCATGTAATAAAATTTTAATATGAAAAAAAATTAAAGACGTTAGGTATTGATTTCTCTAACGTCTTTTTAATCCATTTATTCTTCGATACAAGCATTTACTAATGTAATTATACTTACAAAGTCATTATTACTTAATTTTTCAACAAATTTTAAGTTTCTAATTTCATAATCTATACTTCTAACATGTTCACATAAAACTGAGCCGTGTACTTTCTTCGTATCTTCTAATTGATAATGGGTTGGAAATTCTTTATTATTCGATGTGATGGGGCATAAAATAACCATTTTAGTATTTTGATTAAAAATATTAGTGCTTATGACAACGGCTTTGGCTGGCCTAATTCCTGTTTGTTCGTGCCCCTTTGTAGGATTAAAATCTAAAAAAACAACATCTCCTTGTTTTGGAATATATATTTTTACCATATTTCTTCTCCCATAGGATCATCCCAAGAAAAGTTTTTAGATAAATTCTCACCATGATAATTTTTAAACCGTTCTTCTAAAGATATTTTCTTTTTCTTTGGAATACGAATAACTATTTTGTCTTCTTCTTGCTCTATATTTAGTATATCGTTAGTTTTTATATTTAACGATTTTAAAATACTACTAGGAATTCTGATTCCAACAGAATTTCCCCACTTTTGAATTTTTGCTTCCATGTAATCATCTCCGTTTTATAGTATATACAATGTTTATACATTTGTCGATTATCCTATTATTCCCAAATTATTTTTTGTTGATTTCTTGTATTCTGTTTCTTTACTTTTATATTTTGATTACTTTTCCCTCTAGATTACATATATAAGCTTTTGGTAAGGACTTTTTAATCTCATCTAGTATTTTTTCATCCTTTTCATATTGTTTACCTACTAGTACTCCCTCTATTAAATTAGATGGAAGACCAAATACAATTGCACTTTCTCTGTTTGTGGTAAAATCATCTCTTTTGGCATAGATAAAATTATCGATGAACCATTTACTGATAAATGTTTTTACTACTTTTTTATCCATGTTTAGGTTGAAAATATCTTGCTTGATTAATTTTTGGACATAAGAATTATCCATATTTAAGATAAAGGCTAACTGAACATCGTCTCTAATTAGAGAGGGGAGAAATCTAATTTCTTTTGTCTGTTCTGCTGTCCACATCCAATAATTTTCTTTTTTACTATTTTCTATTTCTTGATCTAGTTGTTGATAAGGAACGAGTTTGGTTGTGGGTTGATCTTTGTTATCTGTATATCTGATTGTCATACCGCTATATAAATAAATATAATCTTTTAATAAAATGTCTTCTTGAATATTCCACATTGAAACAGCGTATGGAGTTTTTTGCGCTCGAGTGTTTGGATTAAACACGTTGTTGGATAGAAAACCATTTTCCATAATTAAAGGAAGACTGTCGATATTGTTACGAGTACCATGCATAAAAGTCCCTTTTTTTAAAAATACATCGTCACCAATTTTATAGGTATGTGTGGGTAATTTTAAATTTTTTTCTGTTTCTTCGAAGAGTTCTATTTGTTTTAAGAATAGTTTTAGTGTTTTTCTTTTATATCTAAATTTTTTATATATGTTTTGTTTATATTCTTCTTTTACCATAATTACTCCATTATTTGGTTCTCTTTAATTTTTAATGTGATTTTTGATATTTTTTACTTTATGATACCCTTTGTAAGCCATTTTATAAAGTAAGTAGCCAGGTTTGTCGACGATGAGATCAAATTCTCCTATTAGTTCGACAACTTGTCCGCCAAAGTCACGTTTAAACGAATATAAACCGTATAATGGATTTTTTTCATCAAAAATACCAGTTATTCCATAGAAGTTATAACGTTCGTAACCATGTTCAATCGCATATTTCATTCCCTCCCAATGAACGGTATAAGCGGATTGAAATTCCATAAATTCTTGATAAGAACCACCAACTAAAGATAGGACTTCATGTCCATAGATTAGGAAAAGAATTCCACCTAATGGAATGATATTTCCTTTTTCTTTTTGAAGTTTTTCGATTTTTTCTTTTTTGGTTGTTAATCGTTTGGTTTCTTGATCTAATTCTTGGAGCTTCTTTTGGTATTTCTTTTCATTCATTTTTTCTGGATGTTCTTGATGCTGTTTTATTTTTTCTTGTTTTTCTTTTTCAATGGTACTAAGTTCTTGTTTTAGTTCTTGAATTAGTTCTTTGGTATGAAGTTCAGCAACTAAAATTTTCAAAATTCCACTAGGAGCAAGATGCTTGAACATTTCTTGATAGTATTTTAAAGGTCTATCGATAAATGATCTTCTATCTCCAGTATGTTGCATGATATCTTTAAATAGAGGAAGTTCTTTTTCCGTGATTTCTCGACATTTAATTTTATCTCGTTCGTTTTTTCTTAGGATTTGTCTTGTTTTGGGATCCATTTCTTTCATGACGTCTTCAATTGTACGGTTTTTGGTGGTTGTGGTAAATAACCAACGAGGTTGAAGTGTTTCCTGCATCATGTTGAATCCAAAGTGATGATAACCTAAATCGACTAGATTTTGAAATGCTTGTTTATGGTTCACTCCATTTTCTACAATATTTCCTTCTAAATCACGTTGTTGATAAGATAGGTAGGGATCAATCTTGATAAATATTCCCTTACTTTTTTTGACATAATCTTTTATTTTTTCTGTGAATTCTTTTAATAGTTCTTTGTCTTGGTAATCGATTAAAAATCCCCGTGGTGAGTAAAACATCTTTTTCTTAATCGGCGTATCTTTAGAAAGAAGAAGACATCCAGCTTTGATTTCTTCATTATCTTTAAGACCAAGTAGAACCATTTGCCAATTGTTTTCTTCTTTTAATTCTCCCCATTCGATGGTTTGATAAAAGCTTGCTTGGGGATGATTCTCGGCAAATTTTTTAAATTCTTCTTTTTTTAAGGTTACTAGTTTCACGTTATTTTCCTCTTTTCTTTTTGGCAATATTTTTGATCAATTTTCGGTATAGGGGAACTAATTTCGTAAAGACAAAATACATTGGTTTGTTGAGTACTAAATCAAATTCACCAGTAAACTCAACGTAATTACCTCCGAATTTCTTTTTAAATTCGTGGAGTCCTAAAAGAGGGTTTTCTTTTCTTAAGTCACCAATTGTTCCGAATTGATCGTAAGTTTTTATTTTTTTATCGTAATAATACTTTATATGTTGTTCATAGGTTTTGTAGTTTGTGTAAGTATCGGTTAAAATATTATGATTTCCAGCGTATAGTACCCAAGCTTTATCTCCGTATTCAATGATGAAATGGGCACTTAAAGTAATGTTAGTTCCATATTCTTTTTGCGCTTGTTGATATTTTTGAATATCTGTTTCTAATTTATCTTTTCGTTTTTCTAGTTCATTTTTCTTTGATTTTTCACTTTTACTTAAATTTTCATGGTTAAATTTGGTTAGTTCTTCGGTAATTTCTTGTTTTAACTCAGTTTGTTTTTTTATGATTTTATCTAAGTCTACACTTCCTAAGAACAAGTTACATTCGTTATCCTGATTCCATATTTTGTATAAAGATTGGTAATATTTTTCATTATGCGTAACGAAATCTTTTCTTGTTTCCGTTAAAATCATTAATTGATAAAATGTATTAATGTCTTTGTCTGTCCCAATTTTAACATCGACGAGTAAATCTTCGGCTTTTTTGATTCGTTGTTTGGTTGTTTTTGAAAAGTTTTTTTCTACTTCTTCCCAAGGTTTAGTCAAATCAATCCTAAAGGAATATCTTGGTTGCATAGTTTCAAAGTTCTTAGTAAATCCTAAATGGCGATATCCTAATTTTTTTAGTGATTGATAAGCTTGATCATCTTTTTCGATAATTACTTCTTGGTTACAGTTTTCTTCATGGTAAATAATATCAGGATCTATTTTTACAAAGATTGCCTTTTTCTTTTTGGCATATTTTTTGATTTCTTCCGTAAAAGTTTTTAGAAGTTCGTAATCTTTAAAATTAATAACATATCCACGTGGTGCGTATAGATAACTGTATCCTAGTGGTAAGTGCTTTTCTAGAAGTAGAGTAGCCGCTACTAATTGGTGTTTATCATTTTCTAATCCGACATAGTGTGGAGTTAGATTCTTTTCTTCTTTCGCAAATTCTCCCCAGGCGTAACTCTGTAGAAAATGGCTTTTAGGATGTTTTTTTACAAATTCTTCATATCTTTCTTTTTCTATATTTTCAATAAAGTTCATATTATCATTACCCTTCTTTATTTATTATAAACAAAAACTTGAGTTTAGAAAAGTTTTCCAGCTGTTTTTCTTAAGAATATGGTTTGGCTTTTTGGATTAGAAAGATTATCGTAATAAAAAAACGAACGATAGGCGTTCGACTTAGCTACATCATATTATAGCCATTTGGGTTATAGTTAGAGGTGTAGTTTTCTTCGTTATAAGGAGTAGGAACAGGTAGGCTATTTTCAATACGGGCAACTTTGGTTTTTAAACGATTCATTTCTCGTTCTAATTGGTAAATTCTATTTTCTAGATTTCTGATTTCTTGATTAGAATTTGGTGGAAAGTGATTATTTGGGGGATAAGCACCGCCTCCTAGATTTGGCCAAGGCATATTCATATAAGGTTCTCTATTGTTCACTAGATCATCTCCTTTATTTATTTTATTATATGCGATATAATGGAATTGGTGATGAATTTTGAGACTTCGCAATGTAAAAAATAAAGAATCTTTGATGAAAAGTTCATCTTATCTAATCGAGAATCCAAAGGATTATTGTGGTAAGTGGCAGGAATATTTTCATAATGATCATCCTATTCATATAGAAGTGGGATGTGGGAAAGGGAAATTTCTAATTGAAATGGCACTTACTTATCCGGAAATTAATTTTATTGGGATTGAACAATATGATAGTGTTATTGTGAGGGCATTACAGAAAGTTCCTGAGAAAGTAGCTAATCTATGTTTTATTCGTATGAATGCTTTAGAAATAGATGAAGTGTTTCAACAGGAGATAGATACGCTTTATTTAAACTTCTCTGATCCTTGGCCAAAACGTAGTCAACAAAACAGAAGGTTGACTAGTCCTATCTTTTTACGTAAATATGATAAACTCTTTAAACAAGATGCTCATATTATTCAAAAAACGGACAATCGAAATCTATTTGAGTATTCTTTAGTTTCTTTATCTCAATATGGGTATTTCTTTCATCAGGTGTGTTTAGACTTGCATCATTCAGATATCGCTCCAGGAGTGATGACAGAATATGAGGAACGTTTTGTTCGATTGGGGCAACCAATTTATCGCTTAGAAGCGGTGAAAAAGATGACAAATAAAGTAAAAATCATGTAAAATCATTTTTCTTTATAGAATAATTTGTTATAATAAGTGTAAGAGTAGGTGAAATATGAAGAAAATATTAGTGATACTTTCTTTAGCTTTTCTCGTTAGTGGATGTAGTATGGTAACAATAGAAGATCAATCTTTTGATGAGATCCTTCATTCAGTAATTCAAGAGGACTTTCAGTTAGAGAATGTATCCTTAGAAGGTTATTCTTATTATCTACCAAAAGGAGTTCTTTTAAAAAGGAGTAGTTCACTCAATTCAGAATTGTATTATAATCATCGTAAGATGTACTTGTATGTTGATGTGTATTCTTATTATCATAAGGTAGATTTCACTTACGAAGTAAATCCAGATAGTTATTATTCACAGGCAATTGATCTTTATGGAAAGAAAGGGTATTTGGAAATTACACAAATTTCTACAAATTACTTTGTGGAGTTTATGTATAATTACGCTAAGATAGAGGCTTATGTTGATGAAGAGGACTTGAAGAAAACAGTTACTCAGATGGCTTATATTTTAAATAGTGTTGATTTTAAAGATACCATTTTAGATACTTTAATTGGGGAGAATGAATTAGACTATAACGAAGAGAACTTTAATATTTTTAAACCGACACGTGAAGAAGGAGATTTCTTGGATTACGAGGAACAATACGATAACGGTGAAGATCAAATTATTGATGAGGACAATATTGATTTAGAATTGGGAACAGAAGATCAATAGGATAGGAAGGTGCTTTATGGGATTTTTAGAGAAATTAAAAAATACTTTTTTTGAAGAAGAGTATGTAGAAGTGGATGAGGTCGAAAAGCCTAAAAAAGAACCAAAACCGATCGCGAAAAAAATAGAAAACAAACGTAAACGTGAAGAAGACAAAAAAGAAATTGTCGAAGAGAAAAAAGAAGAGGAAGTCGTTCACGAGAACAAAGTAGAAAAGGAAGAACCAGTCGCTACGCTTACCGCTAGTGAAGAGACTTCTGTTTATAATTATGCCGATAAAGAGTTATTGAAAACAGATACTAGTATTCAATACTTTGAGGATGATGATTTTGTAGATAAGACGGAAGAGACTCATTCAGTACCAGAAGTCAAAAAGAAGTTATATGGTGGTGATCCAGAAGAGATTTATGAAAAAATTTCTTATACGGAAACAGTAAGTAAACCATATTCGAATCCAGAGGCTAAAAATGGATTTAAACCAACGCCAATTATCTCGCCAATATATGGGATTTTGGATAAAAACTATAAAAAGGAGGAAGTGGTGGATAAAAAAGACAAACCAAGTAGTTATGTCTCTAGAAAGAATATTGATTTGGATTTTGTTAGAAACAAAGCTTTTGGTAGCAGTAATTTAGAAAAAGAAAGCGAATCTTCTTTAGTTTCTACAGATGATGATGGTGTGGAAGAAGAAATGTCACCTGAAGAGAATTTATTATATGATATGACGAAATCGGATGAAGCTCCTGCGGTAGAAAAAGTAACGATTGCTGATGCAGAGGAATATTTTGAAGATTTAGGGTTAGAATATAATGTAGATTATAAAGATAGTCGCTATGAAAAAGCTACAGGTAGAAGAAGTAGAATTACTAAAGAAGAAGTATCAGATACAGTACCTAAGAAGAAAAGACAGGAAGAAGATCAATCTAAATTAGAAGATAATTTATTTGATTTGATCGATTCTATGTATGAAGAAGAAAAGGAGTAATGGATAATGATTGATATGATGGATGTTTTTCCAATAATTTTGTATATACTAGCGATTGTTTTAGTAATCATTTTAATTGTATTAGCGATAAAACTAATCGATACAGTAGACAGAACGAATCGTATTTTAGATGATGTAGAGCGTAAGTCTAAGTCACTAGATGGGTTGTTTAATGTTATTGATGGTGTTACGGATACTTTATCGATGCTTAGTGATACGCTAGTTACGAATATCAGTGGAGTTATCTATAAGATTTTCCATAAGGATAAGAAAAAAAGAAAGAAAAAGGAGATTGAGGAAGATGAGTAAGAAAGAAAAAAAATCTAGTGGAGTAGGTAAATTTATTGCTGGAGCAGCAGTAGGTGCTACACTTGGTATTTTATTTGCTCCTAAGTCTGGAAAAGAAACTAGACAAGATTTAAAAAGATTATTCGATGATTTTATGAAGAAAGTAAAAGAAATCGATGTTCAAGAAGTAAAAGAACAGTTAGAAAATAAAATCGAAGAGATCAAAGCTGGGCTTGCGGATTTAGATCGTGAAAAAGCTTTACAAATTGCGAAAGAAAAAGCAACAGCAATAAAAGAAAAGTGTGAAGAGTTAGTACAACTTGCGATTGCTAAAGGAACACCAGTTTTAGAAAAAGCAGCTAATGAAGTAAGAGAAAAGACCATTCAAGCAACAAGAGAAATACTTGTTCGTTTAGAAGATGCTGATCGTAAAGCAAAAGCGAAATAGTAGTGTTGAATGATGAAAAAAGATGTAAGTATCCATCACCTGTATATTGCGAATTTAACGCCTAATCGAAGTTATACTCTCTATAAGGTAAGGGTTTTGGCTAGATTACAAAGTTTTAATCTTTCAGAATCTAAAAATAAAAAGGAAACTACTTTTTTTCCTAAAGGTTTACCGATATCGGAAAGTTTTGATTATGCGCTAGCTACTGCAGGAGAGAGAAGAAGATAAAGAATACTTAATTCAGAGTATTCTTTTTTTAAAATTCTTTTGTTTTCTTGAATATTTTGTGTTAAGATAATATATATTTATTGATTTAATGTCATAGAAATAGATTAGTAGTTATTTTAATTTTTGGAAAGAGAGTTCACGGGTGGTGAAAGTGAATAGGATTAAAATAGACGAATTACACTATTTTTAGTTAAAACGGGTAATTCCGTTATCAATTAAAGTGGATAAGTTTACTTATCAATTAAGGTGGTACCGCGTTTTTTTTCGTCCTTATGGAAGAAGAAGATCGCGTTTTATTTTGAGGAGGGAAATTATGAAATTATTTGAAGAATTAAAATGGAGAGGGTTAATTAAGGATATTTCTAGTCCAGAGCTAGAAGATAAGTTAAATAACGAGTCGCTTACTTTTTATTGGGGAACAGATCCAACAGCGGATAGTCTTCACTTAGGACATTATTCTTCTTTGGTAACAGCAAAGCGTTTAGCAAAAGCGGGGCATCATCCCATTCTTTTAGTAGGAGGGGCTACTGGGTTAATTGGGGATCCGCGTCCAACGGCTGAAAGAGAAATTATCCAGAAAGAGACAGTAGAAAAGAATCTAGAAGGAATTAGAAATCAGGTTAGTCGTTTATTTGATGGGAAAGCAGAGATTGTCAATAATTACGATTGGACCAAGGATGTTAGTTTTTTAGATTTCTTGCGTGATGTTGGAAAATACATTAATGTTAATTATATGTTAGATAAGGATATTATTCGTCGTCGTTTGTCGACTGGAATTACCTTTGCTGAGTTTGCTTATACGTTGATTCAAGGTAATGATTTTCTTCATCTATATCAAGAGAAGAATTGTGTTTTACAAGTAGAGGGTTCTGATCAATGGGGAAATATTACGACTGGTATCGATTTGATTCGTAAAAAAATTGGTAAAGAAGCTTATGGGTTTACCATGCCACTTATTCTAGATCAATATGGGAATAAGTTTGGTAAGAGTGAAGGTAATGCTTTATGGTTAGATAAAGAAAAAACATCTTCTTATGAGTTATATCAATATTTGATTAATACTGATGATAGTATGGTTATTCATTATTTAAAAGTCTTTACTTTCTTATCACGTGAAGAAATCGAACGTTTAGAAAAATCTCTTCATGAAAATCCAGAAGCAAGAGAGGCTCAACAGGCATTAGCTAGAGAAATTATTACTGATCTTCATGGTGAAGAGGAGTACAAAAAGGCACTATCGTTAAGTCAAGTTTTATTTAGTGGAGATGTATCTTCATTAACCGGAGAAGAAATTCGTTTGGTTTTCCAAGGTGTACCTACTTTTTCTGTATACGAGAGTGCAAATCTACTTGATTTTTTAGTGAATCATGGTATAGTATCTAGTAGACGTGAAGGACGAGAATTGATTGGGGCAGGTAGTATTTCTCTTAATGGTAATAAGTGTATGGATAATGAGGTTTTAATTACGAAAGAGAATGCTATTGATCACTGTTATGTTATTGTTCGTCGAGGAAAAAAGAAGTATTATTTAGGAATCTTCGAATAATCATCTAATAGGGGTGGTGTTAATGGCAAAAAGTACAAATTCAACAAATAAGAAAAAGGGAACTCTTCCTAATTCTAAGCAAGTAGTAAAATTAAAAAGTAAACAGGCATCTTTGACAGCTCATCAAAAAAATATTCCCACAGATACTAAAAAAGAAAGAGCTCGTGAGAAAGCAATAGAAAAATCTAGACAGGTTCAAAAAAATACTAGTTCTAAAAAGAAGAAGGCTCCCTCAACAACACATTTGACTAATGTTCAAAGTGTTCGTGTAGAGAATGAGTCTAAAAACAAAATAGAGAATAAAGTAGATGTGCCAGTCAGTTCTTCTACTAAAATAAAAGCCAAAGAAAAAAGTGTAAAAAAGAATGAAAATACTCGTTCTAATTTAAAAGAAAAGAGTACAAAAAAAACGGTTTCTAAAGTTAGTGATAAGAAGGAAACTAAAGAAACGAAAAAGAGTTTAGTTAATTCTAAGGAGAAAGAACCTAAAAAACAAAAAGTTACTTCTTCTAAAGAGAAACTAGTAAAAGAAGATAAGCCTAAGTCTAAAGTAGATACTTCTTCTGTTCCTACTTCTTCTAAACCAAAATTAGAGAAAAAGAGTGCTTCTTCTTTTCTTTCCTTTATTACTACAAAGAGAATTATCCATCTTGTTATATTTATCGTTCTTTCTTTTCTACTTGTTTATGGTGTATACTTTTTATTCTTTCGTCAAGATAAAGTAGTTTCCTTAGATTCTTATGACTCTTTAAATTCGTTAATTTTAGATGGAACAGATATTGTAGCGGTTGGTAGTAGTAATTTCCGTTATAGTGATTCTGTAGATTATACTGGAGGTAATGAACAAGCTAAAGTCATTAAATATAATAAAAAGGGTGAAGTTTTATTTGAAACTGCTTTTACAGAAGGTATTCTTTCTAAGTATTATTCCATTGTATTAACGGATGATGGTTATGTTACAGTTGGTAGTTATGAGATGGATCAAGATGATCGAGTAAATATCGGACTTATAGTTTTCTATGATAAAGAAGGAAATATTGTTTGGAAGAATGAACTAGCTACTAATGGGGATACTATTTTTTATGATGTAGATACCGTTTCAGATGGTTATATCGTTGTTGGTCAAAGTTTATCTGATCAGCCTTTAGAAAATGGAGCAGTTATTGCTAAATATAGTAAATCAGGTAGTTTAGTATGGAAAAAATATTTTGGTAATACCGATAGTACGGCTTTTAAAGGGGTAGAAGTAGCCAAAGATCGTATCTATGCAGTTGGACTTGATCAAAAAGATATGGGAATACTTGCTTGTTTCCAATTAGATGGACAATATAGTTGGCATAAAGAATATTTATATACAGATGATTTAGGTTTATCCGATATATATTATTTTAAGAATAATTTGTATGTAGTAGGTGGAAAAAAAGTTTTAGATAGTGAACTAGTTGATGAAGAAAGAAATACTTCTAATACTGATGCGCTTTTACTTAAATATTCTTTAGAAGGCGATTTATTGTTTGAAAAAACATTTGGAGGAAGTAACTTAGAACATTATAATTCTCTTACGGCTTATGGAAATAATCTTTATGTTGTTGGATATAGTAACTCTACGGATTCAGGATTGAAGATTTTTACAGATGGTGTTAAAAAAGCTGGTATATTTGTAAAATATGATTTAGACGGAGAGATGGAGAAGAAGACAGTTTATGGTGGTAGTAATGATGATAATTTAACTGGAATTGTTACGGATAATAGTAATTTGTATATTACGGGTTATAGTAACAGTAAAGATGGAAATTTATTATCTTCCCATGAAAATGGTCGTGATTATTTTGGCAAGTTAGTCAAAGTAGATTCTAGGTTACGTGTATTGTTTATCAAGTAGTTTTTGAGGAAGCATCTTTAATGATGTTTCTTTTTTTTATATTCTTTTTAACTTTTTGTTAAAAAGATATTGACAAGTTTGATTGTTATTAATATAATGTTAATAACAAAAGACAAAATGAGGTTTCAAATAACTATTTTTTGTACCTTTTGTTATTAATAATTTGTTAATAAGAACGGAGGATAATATGAAAAATTTAAAAGTGTACCATAAAGGGTTAATTGTAGTCGATATGGTAAATGGATTTGTAAGAGAAGGAGGACTACACGATAAGCGAATTGAAGCGGTGATTCCTTATCAGAAAAAATTATTGGATCAATATGTTAAAAATGGAGAAATGATTTTATTTATTAAGGATTGTCATGAGATGGATTCAGTAGAACATGACCGTTTTGGAGAGATTAGACATTGTATTAAAGGGACAACGGAGGCAGAAATTATTGATGAGTTTCAACCTTATTTATCTTTAGAAAATGTTTATACATTAGAGAAAAATTGTACGAGTTTCCGTGAAGCTCCAGGTTTTACAGAGTTAATGGAAGAGATGAATAATATTGATCATTTTGATGTAGTTGGTTGTTGTACAGATATTTGTGTAGTGAATGGTGTAGTTGGTATGATGAATTATTTTGATCAGAACAATCGTCGAGTTGAGGTTAACGTTCATCAAGAAGGAATTGAGACCTATGATGCTCCATATCATGATGCCTCTTTATACAGCGATGCAGCTTATTTATTACTTGCTCAACAGGGAGCTAAAGTTCTTAGAAAGGAGATGAATTAAGATGAAAAATAAATCATTAATGACTGATCTTTATGAACTTACGATGGCAGATATTTATTATCATTCTGGTAGATGTGAGGAAATTGCTTATTTCGATGTTTTTTATCGTAGTAATGTTTTAGGTAGTGGTTATCAAGTAGCTGGTGGTTTAGAAGAAGCAATCGATTATATTCGAAACTTTCACTTTGATGAGGAGGATATCGAATATTTACGTTCAACAGGTAAATTAACAGAAGAATTTCTTGATTATTTAAAAGATCTTCATTTTACTGGTGATGTTTATGCGGTTCCTGATGGGACAATGATTTTCCCTAATGAACCAATTATGACAATTAAAGCGCCAATTATTGAAGCACAGATTTTAGAAACAGCACTTCTTACTTGTTTTAATACCGGAAGTTTGACGGCTACAGCTAGTAAACAAATTACAGAAGCAGCCAAAGGGAAAGCCGTTGCGGAGTTTGGTGCTAGACGTGTACGTGGAGGAATTGATGCGACTCTTTTAGAAAGTAAGTATGCATATTTAGGAGGATGTAGTGCGACAAGTAACGTCTTAGCTGGAAAAGAGTATCAGATTCCAGTCGTTGGTACAATCGCTCATGCCTTGGTTCAATCTTATGACAATGAATACGATGCCTTTTTAGAGTATGCTAAACATGCTCCTGATAAGAATAGTCTTGTTTTACTAGTCGATACTTATGATGTAGAATGTGGTATTTTAAATGCGATTCGTCTTCAAAAAGAGTATTTAGGACCACTTGGTTTTCGGTTAAAAGGAATCAGAATTGATAGTGGAGATTTGGTTTATTTAACGAGAATGGCAAGACAAATGTTTAAAGAAGCAGGAATGGATTATGTAGATATTTGTGTATCGAATGGTTTAGATGCACGGATGGTAGATACTATGCTTAAGAATGGGGCAGAAATTGATAGTTATGGTATTGGCGATAATATTGTGGCTAGTCGAGATAGAGCGAACTTTGTCTATAAGTTAGTTGCTGTTGAAAAGGATGATCAAATTATCCCACGAATTAAAGTTAGTGAAGATACAGTTAAAGTATTAAATCCTGATTATAAAAAGGTCTACCGTTTCTATGATAAAGAGACTGGTAAAGTATTAGGTGATGTAATCGTGCGTCATGACGAAGTGATCAATACTAATCATTACACGTTAGTTGATGATAAAAATCCTTGGAAGAAGACGGAACTTTCTAACTATACGGTTCGTGAGTTACAAGTTCCTATCTTTGAAGAAGGAAATTTAATTTATGAAGTGCCTGATCTTAAGTTATCACGGGAATATTGTAAGAGGGAATATGAGACATTGACGGATAGAATTACCGATATTTATCACCCACATACCTATTATGTCGATTTAAGTGAAAATTTACGAAATTTAAAAGAAGAAATGTTAGATAATGAATTAAGAAATGTTCGTGAGAAAAAGGAGAATTATCAAAAAAAGTTAGGTGAATATCATGCGTAAAGAAAAACTAGAAGAGTTAGCTCGTTATCAAGAAGACTATCAGATTATTGGGAATGAAGAAGTAAATATTATGCCAAAACAGTCTTTCTTGACGACAACACGTAGGCGTTATTTGCTCGCTAATGGAAAGATGCTTGTGCGAGAAAAATTGTTGAAACAGGGAAGAAATGGCGATGCGGTGATTATTGTTCCGGTTACTTTAGATGGAGAAGTAGTTATGACTATTGAGCCTCGGGTACATACTAAAGAAGGAGTAGGAATTGGTTTTCCAGCTGGATATATCGAAAAGGGCGAAACGCCAATTATGGCAGCTAAGAGAGAACTTCAAGAAGAAACTGGTTATCAGGGACAGGAATTTACTTTGTTAGGTGGTTGTTATCAAGACGAAGGGTGTTCTAGTGCTTATAACTCTATTGTCTTAGCTAAAGGGTGTCTTAAAGTGTCAGAACAAATGCTAGATAAGGATGAATTTATTCATTATTTTATTTGTCGGGTAGACGAAGCGTATGAAATGTTAGATAATGGTATTATCAAGGGAGCAAATTCACAACTTGCCTTAGAAAAAGCCAAACAATATTTAAAAAGTTATTAGGAGGAAGAAATGAAAAAATATGGATTTGTACGAGTAGGAGCTAGTGTTCCTAAATTAGTAGTAGCCGATTGTACTTATAATCAGGAACAAATTGTTCAGGAAATGATGAAAGCTGAGAAAGAAGAAGTAGGAATTTTAACTTTTCCTGAATTATCGCTTACTGGCTATACATGTGGAGATTTATTTTTTCAACGGGATCTATTAACCGATGTTTTAGAACAGTTGAAAGTAATTCTTAATGCGAGTGAAAAGTTAGAATTGATCACTATTTTGGGTATGCCACTTTCTATCGATAATCAGTTATTTAACTGTGCACTTGTTATTCAAAAAGGAAAAATCCTAGGTGTAGTACCTAAGACGTATATTCCTAATTATAATGAATTTTATGAACAAAGATGGTTCTCTTCTAGTCTTGATCTAATGAAAAAAGAAGTGGAGATTTTAGGACAGACGGTTCCTATTGGGACAGATCTTATTTTCCGCGATTTAGACTATTCGGAAATCTCTTTCGGTATTGAGATTTGTGAAGATTTATGGAGTGTTTTACCACCTAGTCAGGATTTGGCGTTAAATGGAGCGCATTTATTGTTTAATTTATCTAGTAGTAATGAGTTAATTGGTAAATATCAATATCGCCGTAGTTTAGTGTCTAATCAATCTAGTAAGTTGATAGCTGGATATGTTTATACATCGAGTGGTGTATTTGAATCTAGTAGTGATGTGGTGTTTTCTGGTCATGCTTTAATTAGTGAAAATGGGGCAATCTTAACAGAAAGTAAACGCTTTCAATTTGATAGCGAGATGTTAATTGCGGATATTGATGTTTTTAAGTTACATACACTTAGAATAAAAGATATCAGTTATATGGGAATTCATCCAAGTAAACCTTGTCGTGAAATTATGGTTCATGTTCCAGATAGTTCTACTTTACGTCGTGATTATGAACATTTTCCATTTGTTCCACATGATTTGACAAAAAGAACAGAACGTTGTCATGAGATTTTTCAAATTCAGGCTTGTGGTTTAGCGAAACGTCTCCATCATATTCACTGTGAGAAAACGGTTATTGGTATTTCAGGTGGATTGGATTCTACTCTTGCTTTCTTGGTTATAGTCGAAGCTTATAAAAAATTGGGAATTTCGACGAAAAATATTGTAGCGATTACCATGCCGGGATTTGGAACGACGAAACGAACTTTGGATAATGCGTTAAAGTTAATGAAGGCCTATGATGTAGAGGTAAGAGAAATTCCGATTGTAGAAGCTAGTTTATTACATATGAAGGATATTGGTCATGATCCAAAAGTTTATGATGTTGCCTATGAGAACATTCAGGCTCGTGAGAGAACTCAAATTTTAATGGATGTTGCGAATGAGGTTGGCGGAATTGTGGTAGGAACAGGAGACCTTTCCGAACTTGCGTTAGGATGGTGTACTTATAATGGTGATCATATGAGTATGTATGCCGTTAATAATAGTATTCCTAAGACATTAGTTAAGTATTTAGTTCGCTTTGTTGCGGATAGTGATGAAAAAGTAAAAGACATTCTCTATGATATTTTAGATACACCTATTTCTCCAGAGTTGTTGCCACCAACAGAAGAGGGCGAAATTGAACAAAAAACGGAAGATAAGATTGGTCCTTATGAACTTCATGACTTCTTCTTATATCACTTTTTCCGTTATGGGGCATCTTTAGATAAAATTTTATTCTTAGCGACTAAAACTTTTGAACCTGATTATCAGGAAGAAGAGATTAAACAGTGGTTAAAAGTTTTCATCAAGAGATTCTTCTCACAACAATTTAAACGAAACTGTCTACCAGATGGTCCAAAAGTAGGAACAGTTAGCCTTTCTCCAAGAGGAGATTTAAGAATGCCAAGTGATGCGAGTGTTCGTTCTTGGCTTAAAGATTTAGATTAAAAAAGAGTCGTTTAATACGATTCTTTTATTTTACTTTAATTGTTGGGAAGTGCGACTGTGTAAGGATTATTTTTCGTTCCATCTCCGCCTGTAATTAAAATATCGGGTGATAGATTGATGACTGGGCGGACGCCGTATGAAGTTGTCGCAGTAGCTGTAGTTATATGTCCAGCTGCACTGATATTTCCTGTGTATGCGTATGCATAATTAGAATCAAAAACAACCGGTGACATTGTCCAGTAGGGTTGGCCAGTTGCTAGATAATATTTGTTATTTACAGCTGGATAGACTCCTCCTGCTAATGCTACTTCATCGATGGTTAATAATCCAACTGGATAAGTTAGTTTTCCATTTCCATTATTACTACTTACGGTGAATTTATCTTGTGTTTGGTTACAAATTAGATTTGGTTTTTTTTGACGTACGTTTCTATAATATGAAGAAAATTCTGTTCTTTTAGAAATAGAATAGCCATCCCCTGAAGTAAAGGTTCGATCGTTACAAAATATTTCATCACTTAGATATGAAGAATAACTAGTGCCATTATTATCTTGCTTATTTTGTATGTTAGTAGCGAACCAATTATCTATTTTTTCTTTGATGGTGGAATTATCAGTATTATTTAATATGGATGGGTAATCAACTGAAGAATAGGTAATGTAATTTACTTTCGCACTAGATGGACTACTGTATTCTTTCATTCTTAATAGGAAGACACAGGTTCCATTTTCTGATTCACTTCGGCAAGTATAAGGATAGTTAGCAATGACCTCTTGATTAACACTTTTCCATGTTCCAGATATTTTGTTGCCAGTTAAAGAAAATTGCCTTGTTTCTTTGTTAAATGTATAAGAATCACTATAGTAATAAATTTTATTATCGGTTAGGTTATTATAGTTAGTTATTGTTTGATTGTCTTTTAGACTTAAATTTTCATGATATTGATATCCTAGGTAAGTAGGATCATAAGCTTTTTGATAATATTGACTAGTTCCAATTGAAGTTTCATTTCCGCTGGCATTAGTTGATGTTCCTGAATAAATTAGACGAATACTTCTATTTCCATTTATTCTTACAATTCGCCAAATATATCCAGCGAAAGAGACGTAATTATTTTGAACATTCCCACGATAGAAGTATGTAGTTCCTTCATTATCTTGGGTTGCATATAAGCCAATTTCTGAATCGAATGATTCTAATTCACTATAATTATGACGAATTGCTTGAGTTATTTTATAGGTTGTAGTGCCTGATACTGTTACTTTTTCATAGGCTTTGATTTGGTATAAGGTACTACATGATATTTGAGTAGAAGTTGTTGGCCCACATGTATAATAGTTTAAATATTCATCAGTTAATTCATTATTATTGTATTCTTGTATGGTAAACATCCCAGTATTTTGATTGAAAGTGTATTTTTTTCCTATAGTATAATGTGCGGTTGTTGAAAGGATTCCGTTTTCTGTATCAGATACTTCAGTAGTTATTTCTCTATAAATTAATGTAGGTGCTGTTTGACTAGTATTTGCTTCGCCTTTGGATTCAATATACGTTTTTGCTTCTTCTGGAGAAGCTGCATAATTTTCCATCACTAATAGACAGTCATTTAAATTAGTAATCCCATTATTTATACAATAATTATTTTCTGGTACAGTTATTGAACCAGTATAGGTGTTACTTGCTCCAAAATAAGAAAAACTATTATTTAAGGTTAGTATTACTCCACCGATAATTAGTAGGAACCCTAAAATAATTAATTTTTTGTTCATGTTCTACCTCCTTATACTTGCTTAGTTTCTATGTCTATTTTAAAATTTACAACTTTTTTCACTCCACTTGGTACTTTGACATATACTTTAAATTCTCTTGTTTCTTTGGTTGTACCAAAAGTGTATTCTTGACTAGTAATTTTATTTAAGTATTCTCCTGATTCACTACTAGTATTTCCTTCTGAATCGATGTAATAGAAAATTCCATTTGAACCCTCCTCGTTTTGAAGTGTTAATTGATATTTAATTGGAGTAGGATTAGTTTTTCCATCTTTGGTATTGGTTATTTTCACTCTAAAATAAGCAATATTATTTTCTATATAATTGGGATTGGTGTCTATAGTTACATCATAGATAAATTGCCCAGTTGAAACTTGTTGAGATAGCGATTGATTAGTAGCGTTAAAATAAGCATAAGATTCTTTTAGAATAAGAGAAAATAATAGGATACTAAAGATTAGAATAAGAATTTTTGGCTTTTTCATACAATACCTTCTTTTTAAGTTTTATCTTTCTCTATTGTCATTATTATAGCACAAAAGCTCACCGAACAAGTGAGTTTTTTTCACCGAATAAATGAGAAACTTATTTTGACTTAGAAAAGTGGTGTATATTAATGGATAAAAATGATGAAAATTATGTGTATTATCTTGTTGGTCAAAATTTAAAAAGATTGCGAAAGTTAAAACATTTTACTATTGCTAAATTTGCTATGGAGTGTAACTATAGTGAGGGTTTTATTATGAATATTGAAAGTCCTAATTATAAACAGACATTTAGTTTAGGAACAATATGGAAGTTTGCTACAGTACTTGGTGTCGATGTTAGAGATTTATTTAAACCTTTAGATCAAGATGACTAAATTTATATTGTATTATTAGAATAAAAAATGCTACTATCAGTAATATTTCCTGATAGTAGCATTTTTATCTAGTTCTTTTTTCTTTTTTTTTCTTGGATGAAATCGTAAAAATCAGTTAAGTGATAGAAACTTTTTTCAATATCGTATTCTCCTTCAGTATTAAATAAATCAATAAAGGAGTAATCATTATTTTCAAAGGCAACGAGACGTTCTTTTTCTTGTTCTAAAGTGGCTATTTGTTCTGGTGTCATGTTTATTGGTCCAGCTAAGACAATTCCAGTTCTTAATTTATCTTTGGATATTTCTTGGTTATTTAAGATGATTATGGTTCCACTTTTCGCAAAGTTATCGATTTGTCGATGAATTTCCCAAGTATCGTCGTAGGGAATATTTAGTTGTTGAAACCAGGAAGTAGGATATACTTCACTTAAGAAACTATCTGAGTGCCAGACATGATTATCTTCTTCATTTCGTTCAATTCTAGGGATCCATTTTCCGAATTTCGTGTATTCACCGTTCGGAGCGATGATTATTCCTAATTCTTCCATATTATCCTCTACTTTCTTACACTAACTATAACATAATTCTTAAAATAATTGAAGCTAGAGATAGGAATTTTCGATTTCGGCAGTTTGAAAGTTTGTATTATTGAAGTCTGTTGCGACGACGTAAAGTGTGATTAAACCAGCTGTTAGAGATAGGAAAGAAGCAAATATCTGAGATTTTAGAGAGGATGTATTTTGGTTAGTGTCTTTAGCTAGTTGATAGCTCTTATAATTCAGATATAGGAACCAAAGAATGAGTAAAACAATAAAAACTTTGTTAATTAAGGCGATGATTTGTGATTCCTCATTCGTTAAAAATTCCTCTTGATTTAGCGCTTTTTTTCTTTGATTGGCGATAATAATAATCGATACAATAAGCGAGAGAATATATAATATACATCCGACTAATTGGCCATCTATGATAAATAGTTGTTGATTAGTTAGTTTTTGTTCATTCATTGGCTACCTCTTTTTAAAATATTTTATGATTATTTTCATTTTTTTAGTATAATGGGTTGACAAAGACTCTTGTTATTAATATATTGTTAATAACAAATGAAATTATTTTTTTAGATCATGTTATTAATTTATTGTTAATAAGAGGTGGGTTATGAATTCAAATTTAAAATTAATTGTTTTGGATAATATTGAAGAACTTGGTGTTAAGACGGATGAAATTCTTAAGGAATTGGAACATACTACTGATTCTCATGTGATTCCGATTACTAGAGATCGCTTTAATAATGGAGAGGGAAAAATAAGAATTAACGGCACTGTTCGAGATCAAGATATTTATATCATGTGTGATGTTGGTAATTATTCTCTTACTTATTCTATGCATGGGTTTTGTCATCATATGTCTCCGGATGAACATTTTCAGGATGTTAAACGAGTAATTTCAGCGATAAGTGGTTATGCTTCTAAAATTACTCTGGTTATGCCTCTTCTTTATGAATCTAGACAACATCGTCGTAAGGGAAAGGAATCATTAGATTGTGCGATAGCGCTTAAAGAATTAGAAGCATTAGGAGTTAATCATATCGTTACATTTGATTGCCATGATCCAAATGTTGGGAATGCGATCCCTAATCTTCCTTTTGAGAATTTCTATGTTGCTCACGATGTGTTATCTAAATTAGTGGAACAAGAGAAAATAGATAATTTATTGGTTGTTAGTCCAGATATGGGAGCGATGGAGAGGGCTAGATATTATGCAGAAATCTTAGGTTGTGATGTTGGTGTCTTTTATAAAAGACGTGATCTAAGTAAGGTTGTTGATGGAAGAAATCCTATTGTCGAACATGTTTATCTAGGCACTGAAGTTAAAGGAAAAGATATTGTTGTTGTCGATGATTTGATTGCGAGTGGTACTTCGATGTTAGAAGTTGGAGAGTATTTAAAGAGGAAAGGGGCAGGAAAAGTTTATTTGGTTGCTACATTTGCTTTACTTACTGATGGAATTGGTAAGTTTATCGATGCTTACCATGAAGGGGTGTTCGATAAACTATATGCGACAAATTTATCTTATGTTCCCGATACAATCAAGAGTGAAGATTGGTATGAAGCTGTCGATTGTGCACCGAGGTTAGCGAATATTATTCATACTCTTCATCATAAGGGTTCCTTGAAGGCTATATTTGATGATCAAAACGACGTGTTGAAAAAAATAAAGAAGAGATGATAGCTGTGAAAGTTAGCGTATTTGGTGGTTCGTAAAAAAGGAGATGATGTAGATACTATAATGAAGAATTTAGGTAGTGGAAATATTATTTTGGTTGATGATATTTATGATGATATTTCTTCTACAGATATTAGAAGTTCTCTTAAAGAAAAGAGAAAAGGTTATGCTTTTTTAGTTTTGGATTGGAAAGTAGAAAATTATATTGATTCCCATGATTATATCAGGGATAAAGAAAGTGGAGGAATGATTTTATGAAAAAAGTAAATAATGTGTTTGGAGAAGGGACAATTTATGAAGAGAAAGATTTGATTGGAAAGATTTATGCCACAAGTGCTGCCTGTATGTCAGTATGGAGTGATTTTCTATCATGGGCAAATCATTATGCCAATCGGATGGTAGATAAGGTTCATGATGCCGATAGTTTGGTGGTACTTGGATGTCAAGTGACTGATTTAGCGGTTTTAAATGATTTACAAGTTGCCGAAAAACTACACAATTTAACGGGAAAAGATATTTATGTTGGTGGATGTTTAGCTCAACGCTTAGATATTCCGCTACCGGATTATTGTAAGCGACTAGATGTCGTTAGAGTAATTGGTCAAGAACTAGACAGAATGGATTTAGTTCATTATGAAAAACCATTCTGGGTACCAGACTTTGAAGAAACAGAAGAAGTTCTTGCTCCAGGTAATTTATTTCGTAATGATTATCCATTAAAAATTGGGGCAGGGTGCCATGGAAAATGTAAATATTGTACGATTCGTCATACTAGAGGAGAAAACTACACGATGATTCCTGAAAATCAAATAGATGAGTTTTTGAATCATGAAAATGTAGTTTTAATTTCTGATAGTCCAACAGCTGATCAGATTAAGGGATGGTGTCAAATCGCTCATACAGCTCAAAAGGATATCTCGATTAGAAATGTTGAGCCGCAGAATTTAAATCTTTGCGAAGAGGAGTTACTTGCCCTTAGTCAGGAAGGTTTGTTAAGAGTGGTCCATTGTCCTGTTCAAAGTTTTGATCCAGAAGTGTTAAAAATTATGAATCGTAATGTGAATGAAACAGAAAAAGCTGTCGAGTTAATGAAAAAACTACGAGAAAATGGGACACTAATTGCGACGAATATTATTATTGATTATGTAAATGATGGAAAATTATATCCAAATTATGATAAAGAAAAGCTAGAAAATGAATTTGATTATTATTCTTGGAATCCGTATTTTGATGGAAATTGGGATCAAGAAAAAGCTAAAGTGCGTTTTAAAAAATATATTGGTTCTAATCTGTAGTATACTAAGAATAATGGAGGGATTTTATGCTAGAAGAATATCGAGAAATTGTGAAATTATTGAAAAAGGCCAAAAAGACTATCGCGACAATGGAATCTTGTACTGGTGGTGGAGTAGTTAATTGTATTACGAATATCGAAGGATCGAGTGAGGTGCTTATGTTTTCTGCGGTTACTTATTCGAACGAAGCTAAAGTGAAAATGGGGGTCGATAAAGAAGTTATTGATCGATATACGGTCTATAGTCCAGAAGTTGCTGATCAAATGAGTTATCAGATTAGTCAATTTGCGGATAGTGATTATGGTGTTGGGATAACGGGAATGCTTAATTGTATTGATCCTAAAAATTCTAATCCTGATAAGCGTAATTTAGTTTATATTAGTATCTATGATAGAGAAAATAATCGTTTTTATCGAGACTGTGTTCAAGTTCATGAATTTGTTCGGGAAAAGAATAAGAAGGCAGTTATTGAAAAGATTGGGAAGGTACTACTCTCGTTACTCTCTTAGTAAAGTTTCTTGTTTTTTTCTTCCTAGTGATGTTATAATCAAGTTGTATATAAGAGAGGTGAATATATATGGATAAGAAAGAGTATCATTCTGAGGAAGAGTTTTTACGGGATTATGATCCTAGTCAGTTTGATCGTTTAGCGCTTACTGCCGATGTATTAATTTTTAGTGTTTCTAGTGAAGAAACCGGGAATTATCGAAAATTATCGGAGAAAAAGTTTAGTGTATTATTGGTCAAAAGGAATACTTATCCGTTTAAAGATAAGTGGTGTTTACCGGGTGGCTTTTTAAGAGTTGATGAAACGATTGATGAAGCGGCTAAACGTATCTTGGAAACGGAGACAAATTTAAAAAATATTTATATGGAACAACTTTATACTTTTGGTGATGTTAATCGTGATCCTAGAATGCGTATTGTTAGTACAGCTTATATTGCGTTGGTAGACAAAAATCGTTTGAATGATCATTTGCCAGAAAATGCTTCTTGGTTTACGATGCATATTCTAGAAGATGATGAAGAAATTCAAGTGACGTTTGATAATGGAAGCGAGAACTTTTCTATCGTTGTTGGTAAGCGATTGAAGAGTCCAACAAGTGATCGGTATGAATATTTTGTAAAGAAGGATGACCATCTTGCGTTTGATCACGCGAAAGTTATTGTCTCTGGTATTTCTAGATTAAAGAATAAAGTAGAATATACGGATATTGTCTTCAATATGATGCCTGAGTTCTTTACTTTAGGGGAGCTTCAACAAGTATATGAAGTAATATTGGGAAAGAAGTTGCTGGATCCTGCTTTTCGCCGAATTATTGCCAAGAAGACTGTAAAAACGGATAAGGTACAAACGGGAGGCGGTCATCGCCCTTCTGCGTTGTTTAGGTATAATCGAAATCATGATTAAGAAATTAAATACCGTAAAGTTATTCGTCAATCAGAATGTGGAAGCCAAAAGAATTGCGAAAATTGTGGAAAAAGTAATGAGAAAAGCCGGTTTTCTTATTGTCGATGAACAATATGATTTGGCGATTGCGATCGGTGGAGATGGCTCGTTTTTGCGGATGGTAAGAAATAATAATTTTGATAGTAATATCTATTATTTAGGTATTAATGCCGGTACGCTTGGTTTTTTACAAGAAGGAAAACTTGATTGTATCGAAGAACTGGTATCTTCTTTAAAGAATGGAGATTTCCATTTTTCAGAAATTGGTGTTCAAGAAACCGTAGTTCAATGTGGTAAGAATTCACACTTTTTCTATTCGTTAAATGAAATTGTGATTCGTGATAAGTGTTTAAATACTACTTATTTTGACGTTTTAATCGATCAACAGTTGTTGGAACATTATGTAGGAGATGGAATGTTGGTAGCTACTTCAATTGGTTCAACTGCCTATAATTTATCGTTTGGTGGTAGTGTTGTTTTCGATGATTTTCATACTCTTCAACTTACGCCCATTGCGCCACTCAATTCTAAAGTGAATCGAACGCTTCGTAATTCTGTTATTATTCCAGAAAATCGAGTGATTACTTTTCTCCCTAAAAAAGGTCATGAATCTTTACTTGTTGCTGTAGATGGTGAGAATCATTCTTTTGAACATGTTGATTCGATTATCACTGTGGTAGAGAAAAAGACTATTCGCTGTGTTCGTTTTAGTGAGACTTATGTCGAGAAGATAAACGAAAAATTTTTGAGTTAATTGCATTTTTACGCATTTTGATGTATACTATACACTTGTAAAGAAGGGATATAATGCTAAAAAATTGGTATCAAGTATTAGGAGTATCTGAAGATGCTTCTCATGAAGAAATAAAGAAAGCGTACCGTAAACTTGTGAAAGAGTATCATCCTGATGAACATAAAGGACAGGAAGAAAAATTTCGTGAAGTATGTGATGCTTATCAAGTTCTTTCTAATTCAGAGAAAAGACATGAGTTTGATATGGCATTAAAACAGATGAGAACAAAGAAACAAGAACAAAAGACGACTACTTCTCAAAAAGAGGCGACTAATCGTACTTTTGATGGGTATAGTAAATATGATACTTATCGTCCTAAACAAGAAGATGTGAATTATAATGATTCTTATTCATATGAACCATTTACGGCAAAAACAACTTCTCATACTAAGCCTTATCATCAGGAATCTGCTTCCTTCAAGAATAGTAATTTTACTCAAGCCAAAGCTCATGTTAATCTTGAACCATTTATTTATGAACGTCAACGTTATGTCGAAAACTTAATGATGGTTATGGCGCTTTGTTCTTTGTATCAAGAATATATTTCTTATTTAAGAAGAACAAAAGAAGTAGCTAGAAGTATTTCTAATGTTAGAGTTTATCCAGAAGCTACGACCCCGATGATTTTATTAGTCAATCAGCCAGTCTATCTTTATCGATATACTGCACAACCTTGTTTTATGAAGATACGACCAAAAGTTCGTCAATACGTTTATCGAGCATTTTAAAAACAGATAGAAAGATTTTCTACCTGTTTTTTCATGAAAAAAGATTGCCAGCTGAGGGCAATCTTTTTATCTGTTATAGAATTCTACGATTAGTGATTCGTTGATATCTGCGTTAAGTTCGTTACGTTCAGGTAATCTTACAAGTTTACCTTCTAACTTCTTATCATCAAAAGTTACGTATTCAACACGTTTAGTTACTTTTTCAAGTGCAGCTTTGATTGCTTTATGTTCTTTAGAGTTTTCTTTAACTGCAACAGTGTCTCCTACTTTTACACGGTATGATGGAATATCTACTTTCTTTCCATTTACTGTGATATGTCCATGATTAACTAATTGACGTGCACCACGACGAGTAGTTGCAAGTCCTAAACGATAAACAACGTTATCTAGTCTTGATTCTAGTAATCTTAAGAAGTTTTCACCATGAATACCTTGAATCTTCTTTGCTTCGTCGAAAGTCTTACGGAATTGTCTTTCATTGATTCCATACATGAATCTTACTTTTTGTTTTTCTTTTAATTGTTCAGCATAGTTAGATGGTTTTCCTTTACGATCTTTTCCATGTTGACCTGGTCCATAAGGACGACGAGCTAATTCTTTTCCTGTTTCACTTAACGAATAACCAACGCGACGTGATTGTTTGTAACTTGGCCCTGTATATCTTGCCATAATTTTCCTCCTTCAATGTTTATTTCATAAGCATTGAATGCGTGTTTTACCATTTACTAGGGAGTTCTTTTCAATAGGTTCACCCAACAGCATAGGTTACTACTAACTTCAAAGAACACGTTAATAAACGAAAAACAAGTGCTGTTCAATGAATATGCGTTATTATTATATAGAAAAGTTTTTTGTTTGTCAATCAATTTTGGTTACTACACAGGATAAACGCATGAGAAATTTTTAGATAAGTCTATGTTTGATTTTCAAGCATA